>DATMGW010000469.1:0-3447 GCA_035555295.1 Caldimonas sp. | reverse complement strand
GACTGCGCGCAGCTCGGCCTTCCATTCGGCGAGCAGCGCCGGCAGCTCGGCCGGCGGCCGGCGGTAGCGGCGCGCCAGGCCGATCCACGCCGACATGCGCTCGTCGACGAGGCGCAGCCGCTCCGGATCGAGCTCGGTGCGATCGAGATAGCTGGCGAGCGTGCGCGCGGCGTCGCGCAATTGCGCCGCGGCGCCGCGCAGCGACTCGATCGTCGATTCGAGGCGCGCGTCGAAGCGGGCGACGCTTTGCAGCGCCTCGATGGCGCGTCCGGCGAGCGCCTCGGCGTTGGCTCCGGCGTCGGAATCGGCGCCCGAGATCGCCTCGAGCGCGCCGCTCGCCGCGTCGATCAGCGATTGCGCGTTTGCCAGCAGCGTGTGCTCGGCGTCGAGCTCGCTCCACTCGTCGGCGCCCGGAGCGAGCTTGTCAACCTCGCCGACCTGCCAGGCGAGGCGCTCGCGCTCGCGCTCGAGCTCGCCCTGCCGGCCGCTCGCCGCGGCGAGCGCCTGTGCCGCCTCGCGCCAGGTCGCCCAGCGCGCCGCGAGCGGCTTGGCGTCGACGCGCGCGTACGCGTCGAGCACGGCGCGCACCGAAGGCGCGCGGGTCAGGCTCTGCCAGGCGTGCTGGCCGTGGATGTCGACCAGACACTCGCCTGCCTCGCGCAATTGCGCGACGGTCGCCGCGCTGCCGTTGATCCAGGCCCGGCTCTTCCCCTGCGCGTCGATCGTTCGGCGCAGCAGCAGCACCGGCTCGGCCGCGCCGTCGTCGCTGCCGGAATCGAAGCCGGCTTCGGCGAGCCAGGCGGCGAGCGCGGGCGAGGCGTCGAACTCCGCTGTCACTTCGGCTCGCGCTGCGCCTTCGCGGACGACGCCGGCATCGCCCCGGCCGCCCAAGGCGAGTTGCAGCGCGTCGACCAGGATCGACTTGCCGGCGCCGGTTTCGCCGGTCAGCACCGTGAGCCCGTCCGCGAACTCGATCTCGAGCGCGTCGACGATCACGAAATCGCGGATCGCGAGGCGGTGCAGCATGGCGGCTCGACGATCAGGCGGAAGCCGACGCCCAGTGCAGCTTGCCGCGAAGCGTCGCGAAATAGCTCCAGCCGCGCGGGTGCAGGAAGCGGACGCGGTGCGCCGAGCGGCGCACGCAGATGCGATCGCCGTGGACCAGGCTGGTCAGCGACTGCATGTCGAAGTTCACGCTCGCATCGCGGCCGGCGACGATCTCGATCGACACCTCGCCGTCGTCGGGGACGACGATCGGGCGATTCGAAAGATCGTGCGGCGCGATCGGCACGACGACCCAGCCGGCGATGCCTGGATGCAGGATCGGGCCGGCGGCCGAGAGCGCATACGCGGTCGAGCCGGTCGGCGAGGCGACGATGAGCCCGTCGCCGCGCAGGTTGGCGACGAACTCGCCGTCGATCTCGATCTTCAGCTCGACCATTCCCGCGGTCGCGCCGCGGGAGACGATCACGTCGTTGACGGCGAGGCTCTCGAAGATCGTCGCGCCGTCGCGCTTCACGCCTCCTTCGAGCATCGTTCGCCGCTCTTCGTCGAACTCGCCGTCGAGCATCGGCGCGAGCGTGCTTTCGAAGTCGCCGAAAGCGATGTCGGTGATGAAGCCCAGGCGCCCCTGGTTGATGCCGACAAGTGGCGTGCCGTGGCGCGCGAGGCGGCGAGCGATGCCGAGCATGGTGCCGTCGCCGCCGAGGACGACGGCGATGTCGCAGGCCGCACCCAGGGTGTCGGCCGACAGACTGGGCCAGGCGACGATGCCGGTGTTGCGCGCCGTCTCCTCTTCGAGCGACACGGCAAGTCCGCGGCCGACGAGAAAACGGGCGATCGCCTCGAGCTCGGCACGGATGCCGCCGGACTGGAATCTGCCGACGAGCGCAGCGTGCCGGAAGCGTGTCGACATTCGCGGGATTACACCACAGCACCCCTTCTTCTCGCGGGGGAAAATGGCTCTTCGAAGCTGCATCGCACCATGCTCGACGAGCGCGCCAAGACCCTTCTGAAAGCTCTGGTCGAACGCTATATCGCCGACGGCCAGCCGGTGGGCTCGCGCACGCTTTCGCGCGCCAGCGGCCTGGAGCTGTCGCCGGCGACGATCCGCAACGTCATGGCCGATCTCGAGGAGCTCGGCCTGATCGCCAGCCCGCACACGAGCGCCGGCCGAATCCCGACGGCGCGCGGCTATCGCCTTTTCGTCGACACGATGCTGACGGCGCATCCGCCGCTGCCGGAAACGGTGCGCGACGCCGCGTTCGAGGCGCACCTGAGCGCCGATCAGCCGCAGCGCGTGATCGCCAACGCGGCGCAGCTGCTGTCGAGCCTGTCGAACTTCGTCGGCGTCGTGACGGCGCCGAAGAAGGCGAGCGTCTTCCATCACATCGAGTTCATGCGCCTTTCCGAGCGGCGCGTCCTCGTCATCATCGTCGCGCCCGACGGCGACGTGCAGAACCGCGTCATCTTCACGGCGCAGGACTACACGCCTTCCCAGTTGCTGGAGGCGAGCAACTTCCTGACGGCGCACTACGCCGGGCTGACGATCGAGGAAGTGCGCGAGCGCCTGAAGACCGAGGTCGACGCCTTGCGCGGCGAGATCGCGGCGCTGATGCAGGCGGCGGTGCAGGCGGGCAGCGACGCGCTCGCCGAAAGCCACGAGCAGGTGGTCGTCGCCGGCGAGCGCAATCTGCTCGCGGTGCAGGACTTTTCGAGCGACATGGGCAGCCTGCGCAAGCTCTTCGACCTCTTCGAGCACAAGACGCAGCTGATGCGCCTGCTCGACGTATCGAGCCGCGCCGAGGGCGTTCGCATCTACATCGGCGGCGAAAGCCTGGTCGTGCCTTTCGAGGAGCTGTCGGTCGTCACCGCGCCCTACGAGGTCGACGGCAAGGTGGTCGGCACGCTGGGCGTCATCGGCCCGACGCGCATGGCCTACAACCGCATGATCCAGATCGTCGACATCACGTCGCGGCTGGTCAGCAACGCGCTCAGCGCGAAATAGCGGAAGCATCGGGATGCCGAGCCGCGAACGTGCCGAGGCCTTCGTCGCCGCCGTGCTGGCCGGGAACTTCGTGCAATCGATCCGCGACTTCTACGCCGAGGACGCGACGGCGCAGGAGAACCTGCAGGCGCCGCGGGTCGGCCACGAGGCGCTCATCGCCCACGAGGAGAAGGCGCTTCGTTCGATGGGCAAGGTCGAGCCGCACGCGACGACCTTGCTCGTCGACGGCGACCGCGTCGTCATCGGCTGGCGTTTCGACATGACCGGCCACGACGGCGTCATCCGGCGTCTCGACGAGCTCACGCTCCAGACCTGGCGCGGCGACCGCATCGTCACCGAGCGTTTCTTTTACGACCCGGCGTCGATACAGCCGATCGTGCCGGCCGGCAACTGATCCGGGCCGCGCCGGCGAGCGCATGCGAAGATTCCGGCGCGGTCCG
>DATMGW010000468.1:0-4786 GCA_035555295.1 Caldimonas sp. | reverse complement strand
GCCTTTGCTTCGTTCCTGCACGCCGGCACGGTGTTCAACGCCGGCGGCGCCGAGGCCGATCGCGGCCGCGAGACGGTGGTGCAGAACTGGGCCGAGATCGTCCAGGGCAAGACCCTGGTGCTGCGGTGGCGGCCCGGCATCGTCCACATCGGCGGCGATCCGGCGATCGCCCTGTCGCGCGGGCCGTTCATCCTGCAGACGACGCGCGACGGCGCGCCGGCGTTCAGCGTCGGGCTGTACCAGACGGTGTGGGTGCGCGATCCGGGCGACGCCAACTGGCGCGTCCTGTTCGACGCCGGCGCCTCGACGCCGACGCGCGTCGCCGACCGCGCCGCTGCCGAGAGCTGGGTCGTCTCGCAGCCGATGTCGGACTGCGCCTCACCGTAGCGGCGAGTCGGGACGGGACTGCGCTGCAGGGCGCGGAGTGCCGCGCGTCAGGCGCGGATCACGCCGCTCTTGTACATGCCCCGGTCGGCCGCGCCATAGATCGAATAGAGGGCCGCGCCTTCGCGAGGCAGCAGCACGTCGATCGCCCGGTCGAGCGCCGCGGTGGCGCGGGCCAGCGACTCGCGCTGCGCGGCGACCTGGCCGCTGGCCTGAGCGAGCCGGGCGCGCAAGGCCGGCGGCAGGGGACCGGTCTTGGCGGCGTCGGAGAAATGGCTGACGGCGCTGGCGAGAGCGCGGTGCAGCTCGGAGGCATGCAGGTCGATACCGGCGGCGTCGCGTGAGCGCAAGGCGTTGCCGAGGGCGGCGAGGCGCGACTCGACGGCGGAGAGCCGGTCTTCGAGAGCGGCAGTCGGAGCGGGCAAGAGCGGCCCGTTCGCGCCGGCCATCAGCCCTTCACCTTGGTGAGCAACTCCTGCGCGTTGGCGATCAGCTTGTCGGCGATCGCCTCCGGGTTGACCTTGAACGTCCCGCCGGCGATCGCCTGGCTGACGCGGGCGACTTTCTCGGCATCGAATTCGCCTGCCGTGCCGCCCGAGAGCAGCGTCGAAGCGGTGCTCGAGAGCTCGACTTTCGCGCTGGCGTCGCTGCCGCCGGAAGCGCTTGCGGCGGCCGGGGCGGCGGCAGCTGACTTGGCGGCTTCGGCTGCCGCGGCATGCGTGCCGGCCACCGAAAGGGCGACGGGCTTGTCCGCGGGGTTACCGATCTTCATGTGAATCTCCATCGGCGACGGAACGGTGCGCGCCCATCGACATGGACGGACTATCGGCGTCGGACGGCGCGACTTTAGGGCTTTTTGCCAGGGTCCCCGGCGCCGCGCCGGTGGCCGTCACAGGGTCACCTCGAGGCGCCGCTCGGCCGAAGGGACGCCGGTGAGGACGCGGCCGCTCTCGGTGCGCACGCGCGCCAGCTGGCCTTCGATGCCGTTGCTGATCGCCTGCGCCTCGCTCTCGAGGACGAAGCCGTCGCCGGCGGCGACGACCTTGACGGTCTCGCCGGCGGCAAACCACTGGCGCGCCTTGAGATGGCCCTGGCGCAGCGTCTGTCCGGGCTTCATGGCCTGCGCCAGGACGCGGCCGACGGCAAGCTTCGGCTCGACGATGGCGGCGCTCGATTCTTCGGCGAGGTCGACCTCGGCCTCGGCGAGGTCCGCGCTCGCAACGACACTTCCCGCAACGGCTCCGGCCGGGACGACGAGGGCGCGCCCGTACACCTTGACGGTGATCGGCAGATAGACGTTCCAGTGCGTCGGTCCCTGGGTGCAGCGCAGGCCGATACGTGCCTTGCCCCACAGGCGAACCCCGGCTGGAAGATAGGGCTCGATGCGGGCGCACGGTGCCAGGCGCAGGCGCGGGTCGAGCTGGCCGAGCACGACCTCGACGCGCGGCGCCCCGGGCGCAACGGCCTTGTCGAGGGCCAGCGTGCGGACGCTCTCGAGCAGGGCCGGGTCGAGCCCGGCGCTCGCCTCTTCGGCGCCGGCCGGCATGGCGCAGCCGAGCAGCAGGAGCACGAACATGATCGCCCCGGCGAGCGCCCAGGCCAGGGCGCGCGGCGTGGCGCGCGCGAGCGAGCCGAAAAGGACGATGACCAACATGGCGCCACTCTAGGACGCGCTCGGGTGCGCCGAGGCGTCGATATGGCCGGCAAAGCGCGCGCTATTCGCGCTTATGTCCAAGCGGCCGCTCAAGACAATGCCCTCACATCGCCGCAGGGCGGGCGTTCGGCCTGCTGCCGCGGCGGGATGCGAGGCACCGATGCTCAACCGTTTGTCGTCCGATGCGAACGCGCTCGATTTCCAGGCGCAGGCGCTGGTCCTGCGCTCGGAGCGACAGCGCCTCATCGCCAGCAATATCGCCAACGCCGACACGCCAGGCTACGTCGCCCGCGACATGGATTTCGCGAAGACGCTGCAGGCTGCGACGGCGAGCCTGCCCGCGGCGCAGTCGGTCTCGACGACCCACGCCGGACATATCGGCAGCGCCAGCCCGCACTTGAACGGCGGCCTGACCGGGAGCGACCTGCTCTACGCGACGCCGAGCCAGACCAACCTCGACCGCAACACCGTCGACATGGACCGCGAGCGCGCCAGCTTCGCCGACAACGCCGTCAAGTACGAGGCGACGCTGCGCTTCATCAGCGCCAGCGTCAAGACAACGATGTCGGCGATCACCGGGCAATAGGCCTGAGCAGTCTTCAGGAGAGTCGCGATGAGCATGCTGTCGATCTTCAACGTCTCGGGCAGCGCGGCGAGCGCGCAAAGCCAGCGCCTCAACGTCGTCGCCTCCAACCTGGCCAACGCCGACACCGTCGCCGGCCCCGACGGCCAGGCCTACAAGGCGCGTCAGGTCACTTTCCAAACGCAGCTGATGGGCGAGAACGCCGACGACCCGAGCGCGGCCGGCGTCCGCGTCAGCACGATCAGCGAAGACCAGACGCCGGGCCGGCGCGTCCACGACCCGAAGCACCCGAGCGCCGACGCGGACGGCTACGTGACCTACAGCAACGTCAACGCGGTCGAGGAGATGGTCAACATGATCTCGGCCTCGCGCTCGTACCAGAACAACCTCGAGGTCATGAACACGGCCAAGACGCTGCTGCTCAAGACGATCCAGCTGGGAAGCTGAACCTGAAGGACAACACCCCATGAGCGTCAGTGCAGCCAGTTCCACCCCCGACGTGACCGTGTCATCGACGCCGGCGGCATCGAGCGCGTCGAGCTCGGCCGTCACTGCCGACACCTTTCTCAAGCTCCTGGTCGCCCAGATGCAGAACCAGGATCCGCTCAACCCGATGGACAACGCCCAGGTGACGAGCCAGATGGCGCAGATCAATACGGTGACGGGCATCGGCACGCTGAACACCAGCGTGCAGGCGCTGTCCTCGCAATTCACGCAGATGCAGGCGCTGCAGGGCGCCTCGCTGGTCGGCCACAGCGTCATCGTTCCCGGCAACAAGCTCACGATCGACCCGACGACGGGCACCGGCCAGGGAGGCTTCCAGATCGCGACGCCGGCCGACGCGGTCAAGGTGGAGATCCTGGCGCCGAGCGGTGCCGTGGTGCAGACGATCAACCTGGGTGCCGAGGGCGCGGGCCTGCACAGCTTCGCCTGGCCGGCCGGCGCGGCGACGAACTCGAGCGGCCTGACCTTTCGCGTCACGGCGACGAGCGGCAGCAGCCCCGTCGCATCGACGGCGCTGATGAGCGACATCGTCGACGCCGTCTCGACCAGCGGCAACACCTTCAACCTCGAGCTGCAGAACTCCGGCACCGTGCCCTACAGCAGCGTCGTGGCTCTCAACTGAACCCTCACCTCCCCCATCCGAAAGAGAACGCGCCATGGGCTTCCAGCAAGGTCTTTCCGGCCTCAACGCGTCGAGCAAGAACCTCGACGTGATCGGCAACAACATCGCCAACGCCAACACCTACGGCGCCAAGGTCGCGCGCGCCGAGTTCGCCGACGTCTACGCGAACGCGGTCAGCGGCACGAGCAACACGATCGGCATCGGCACGACGCTGGCCACGGTCGCGCAGCAGTTCACGCAGGGCAACGTCACGACGACCGACAACCCCCTCGATGTCGCGATCAACGGCAGCGGCTTCTTCCAGGTCAGCAACCCGAGCGGCTCGATCGCCTATTCGCGCAACGGCCAGTTCAAGGTCGACAACACAGGCTTCATCGTGAACGACCAGGGGCAGCGCCTGATGGGCTACCCGGCCAACGCCGCCGGCATCGTCATTCCCGGAACGGCGACGGCGCTGCAGATGCCGACCGCGGGCCTGACCCCGGCGGTGACAACGGCGATCTCGATGCAGATGAACCTCGACTCGGCCGCCGCCGTGACGCTGCCCGCAGCGGGGCCGCCGATCGACTTCGCCGACCCGACGACCTACAACAACGCGACCTCGCAGACCGTCTACGACGCCAAGGGCCAGCAAGTGGCGCTGACCTACTACTTCCAGAAGTCGGCGACCGACACCTGGAACGTCTACATCGCCGCCGACGGCACGCCGATCGCGACGTCGGGCGGCAACCCGGCGGCCTCGACGACGATCACCTTCCCGAGCAACGGCGGCACGCCGACGGCGCCGGTCGGGACCGTCGCGCTAGACATCCCGTCCGTCACCAACTCCGCCGGCGCCACGACGGTGCCGATCAGCGGCGTCGCGCTTGATTTCTCGAAAGCGACCGAGTACGGGTCGGCGTTCGGGGTCACCAACTTGACCCAGGACGGCTACGCCTCCGGCCAGCTCACCGGCGTCCAGGTCGGCGCCGACGGCATCATCACGGCGACCTATTCGAACGGGCAGAACAAGCCGGCCGGCCAGCTCGAGATCGCCAAC
>DATMGW010000467.1:0-2119 GCA_035555295.1 Caldimonas sp. | reverse complement strand
AGATGCTGGCCCTCGCGCGAGGTCAGCCGCTCGATGAGCAGCGTCTTCGGCGTCGGGATGCGCGAGAGCTGCGCCTGCGTTTCGAGCATCGGCCGCGCCGCCTCGAGCTCGGGCTCGAAGAAGTCGCCCTGCGCCGCGCCGGCGAGGACCTCGAGCACGGCGTCGGCGAGCTCGCTCGACAGCGGCATCTTCGCGCCGGCCCAGCTGATCATCGCGCCGCGCTTGTTCACCGCGCGCTTGACGTACGCCGTCATCTCCTCGGTGCGGATGAACTCGAGGCTGCGGCCGGCGAACACGAAGCAATCGCCGGGGCGCAGTCGCGCGACGAAGCCTTCCTCGACCGTGCCGATCCGGCCGCCCGAGAGGTACTTCACCTGCATCGACGCGTCGCTGACGATGGTGCCGATGCCGAGCTTGTGCCTGCGGGCGACGCCACGGTCGGGAACGCGGTAGACGCCGTCGATGCGTCTGACGCGGTGGTATTCGGGATAGGCGGCCAGGCTGCTGCCGCCCTTCTCGACGAAGTCGAGCGCCCACTGGAACTCGGCCCGGCTCAGCTGGCGGTAGGCCCAGGCGCCGCGCACTTCGTCGTAAAGCGCGTCTGGGGTAAAGCCGCCGCCGAGCGCGATCGTCACGAGATGCTGGACCAGGACGTCGAACGGCTTGTCGGGGGTGGCGCGCTTCTCGATATGTCCGGCGAGCGCGGCCCGGCGCGCCGCGGCGGCTTCGACGAGCTCGAGCGTGTTCGTCGGCACTAGCGTGATCCGGCTCGCGCGCCCGGGGGCGTGGCCGCTGCGGCCGGCGCGCTGCAGCAGCCGGGCGATTCCCTTGGCCGAGCCGATCTGCAGGACACGCTCGACCGGAAGGAAGTCGACGCCGAGGTCGAGCGACGAGGTCGCAACGACGGCCTTCAGCAGGCCTTGCTTCAGCCCCGCCTCGACCCAGTCGCGCACCTCCTTGTCGAGCGAACCGTGATGCAGGGCGACGACGCCGGCCCAGTCGGGCCGCATCTCGAGCAGCAGCTGATACCAGATCTCGGCCTGCGAGCGCACGTTGACGAAGACGAGCGTCGTCGCCGAGCGCTCGATCTCCTCGACGACCGGCTGCTGCATCTGCTTGCCGAGATGGCCGCCCCACGAGAAGCGGCCGGGGTTGGCGGGAAGGAGCGTGTCGATCAGCAGGTTCTTCTCGATCCGGCCGCGCACCAGGTCGCCGTCGGCGTGGCCGAGCAGCACGCGCATCGCGTCGTCCAGGTTGCCCAGCGTCGCGCTCAGGCCCCAGACGACGAGGCCCGGGCGCCAGCGCCTCAGGCGCGCCAGCGCAAGCTGCACCTGCACGCCGCGCTTGCTGCCCATGAGCTCGTGCCATTCGTCGACGACGACGGTGTGCACGTGGCCAAGCTCCTCACGCGCGCTTTCGCGCGTCAGCATCAGGCTCAGCGACTCGGGCGTCGTGACGAGCGCGGTGGGGAAGCACCGATCCTGCTTCGCGCGCTCCGCCGCCGTCGTATCTCCGGTGCGGATGCCGATCGACCAGCCGAGCCCGAGCTCGTCGACGGGCAGCCGGAGGGCGCGTGCCGAGTCGGCGGCGAGCGCACGCATCGGCGTCAGCCAGAGCACGCCGAGCAGGGGCGGCGCCGCCGATTCGAGCGGCACGCCGAGCGCTGCGGCGCGGGCGAGTGCGCCGAACCAGACCGCGTAGGTCTTGCCCGACCCGGTCGTCGCGTGGAGCAGGCCGTTGCGGCCCGCGGCCATCGCCGCCCAGACTTCGCGCTGGAAGGCGAAGGCCTGCCAGCCGCGCGCGGCGAACCACCGCGCGGCCGGCGAAGAAGGATCGATCACCGCGCCACGGTAGCAGACCGTGGCGCGCTCAGTCGTCGGGCGTCAGGAACTAGGCGACGAGACGCAATCGCTGCCTTGCAGCACGAAGCCGGTCGGACAACTCAAGGTCCGGCTCGGGTCGCGCACTCGGTCGAGCGTGTTCACGCCGATGGAACCCATGACTCCCTTGCCCCACAGGTAGTCGAGTCCGCCGTTGAAGAACGGCCCCTGCGCACCGATGGTAAGCAGCGGCGCCGCTCCCTGGAACGAGTAGCCACCGCCGACTTCGCCCTGCGCTT
>DATMGW010000466.1:0-6913 GCA_035555295.1 Caldimonas sp. | reverse complement strand
TGGCGCTGCCACCAGCGCCGTTCGTGCGATCGGGCGCGACGCGACCCGGCTTCGCGGCTTCGTCGACGCATGCGTCGACGAGCCGGCTACGCGGTTGGCGCGCGCCCCGTGGTCCGCCGGATGGTGCGTCGCGGCAGCGCTTTGCCGCTCCGCGGCGCCGGAGCCGGCAGCGCGCCGGCGCGAGGCGTCGGCGCTACGGGCGATGTCGGCGAGGTCCTGCGACTGGGCCGCGACCCGCGGCGCGAGCGCCGGCAAGGAGTCGTCGCGGCTCGCCTCGGCCAGCCGAACCAGCGGCGGATCGATGAAGGCGACGAAGCGGCGCGACAGGCGCGAGACGCAGCCGACCGACACCTCGATGGTGACGACGGGCTCGTCGATACGGACCGACGTCGTGACGCGGACGCTGCGCTGCCCGGCTTCGCGTGCCGGCTCGAGGACGACGCGAACGTCGGCAGGCGCGATCTTCGCGTCGCCAGCGTAGACCTCGGCGAAGACGCATTCGCGCTGCACCACCTCGTCGGCGTCGAGCTCGATGCTGGCCGCGAAGTCGAGCGGCTGGCCGAGCGAGGTCTGGGTCGTGCTGTGCCCGAAGCCCATCGCACCTGCACAGATCGAGGTCGCGAAGACCGCTGCGCACAGGGCGAAATGAAGCGTAGCTCTGAGCATGCGGGCGCGGTTCGGGGTCGAACGACTCTAGCATGCGACCCTCTGCAATCGGCTCTGCGGCCGCCGCGGGGCGAGAGCCCGCGTGACACAATTCCGCGAATGAAGCGGCCTTCTTCCGAACCCGGGCGATCGCCGAGAAAAGGTGTGCTTTTCGATGCCTTCTGAGCTCATCACCGAACGCCGCGGCACGGCGCTGATCCTCACGATCTGCGACCCGCCGACGCGCAACACGCTGTCGGCGCAAGTCATCGCCGCCGGCATCGAAGCGCTCGGTGCCGCGGAGGCGAACGACTCGGTTCGCACGGTCGTGCTGCGCGGCGAAGGCAAGACCTTCTGTGCCGGCGGCAACGTGCAGGGCCTGCTCGAAAGGCGCGCTGCCGGGCGCGACGTGCAACGGCAGATGCTGGAGCACCTGCACCACCTCGTCGAGACGATCCGCGCCTACCCGAAGCCCGTCATCGCCTGCGTCGAGGGCACGGCTGCGGGCGCCGGATTCGCCCTCGCGCTCGCCTGCGACCTGCTCGTCGCTGCGGCCGACGCACGCTTCGTCATGTCGTACGCGAAGATCGGCCTGACCCCCGACGGCGGCGCGACCTGGGGCCTGGCACGCGCCCTGCCGCGCGCGCTCGCCCTGCAGCTGCTCTGGCTCGGCGACCCCGTCTCGGCGCAGGCGCTGCACGCCCAAGGCGTCGTCACGACGGTCGCGCCCGAGGGCCTCGCGCTCGAGGAGGCGCTGCGCCTGGCGGAGCGGCTGGCGGCGATGGCGCCCAATGCGATCGCCGCGGCCAAGGAGCTGATCGACCAGGCCGCGGGCCGCACGCTCGCCGAGCAGCTCGGCGCCGAGCGCGACCAGCTTCTCGCCAGCCTGTTCCACGCCAACGGCGCAGAAGGCCTGCAGGCGTTCATCGCCAAGCGCGCACCGCGATTTTCCTAGGGCCTGTCGCGTCAGAGACTACGCATGCACCCGCCCGTTCTCACAATCGACGAACAGTCGAATATCGAAACAGGCTCGTGGTTCTCCAGGCTCTCCCAACCGTTGCGCGAAGCGATCCTGTCGCGTGCCGTGGTGCGCCGGCTGGCCGACGGCGCGATCCTGTCGGCGCGCGGGGCCGAGGCGCAGGAGTGGTGCGGCGTGGCGCGCGGTGCGGTTCGCGTCAGCTCGGTATCGCTGGCGGGCAAGCAGGTCACGCTGACCTACGTCGAGCCCGGCACCTGGTTCGGCGACATCGCCCTGTTCGACGGCATGCCGCGTACCCACGACGCGCACGCACACGGCGAAACGACCCTGCTGGTCGTGCGTCGCGCCGACTTCCGCGAGCTGCTGAGTCTGCACGTCGAGCTCTACGAAGCCCTGCTGCGCCTCAACTGCCGGCGCCTGCGCCTCCTCTTCGACGTCGTCGAGGACCTCAACACCTTGCCACTGGCGGCGCGCCTGGCCAAGCAGATCCTCCTGCTCGTTCGCAGCTACGGTGTCGAGCAGGGCGGGGAGATCCGGGTCGGCCTGCAGCTGGCGCAGGAGGACATCGCGCAGCTGCTCGGCGCGTCGCGCCAGCGCGTCAACCAGGAGCTGAAGGGCTTCGAGCGCGAAGGCGCGGTGCGTATCGAGCCGACCCGGCTGGTCGTCCTGTCGCGCGACAAGCTGCTCGCCATCGCCTCCGGCTAGACAGTCCGAAACGGCACGGGTCGCCGCCGATTGCGGCGGCGGCGCAAGACGATTCCAATGCGGGGATGAGCACACCGGAAGCCAACACCGGCACCAAGCCGGTCGCCGAGCAACACGCGTTCGACATCGCCACGCTCGAGCGCTACCTCGAGGCGAATCTGCCGGGCTTCGCCGGCCCGCTCTCCGTCGAGCAGTTCAAGGGCGGCCAGTCGAACCCGACCTACAAGCTCGTCACGCCGGCGCGCGCCTACGTGATGCGCGCCAAGCCCGGTCCGGCGGCCAAGCTGCTGCCCTCGGCACACGCCGTCGAGCGCGAGTTCACGGTCATGCGCGCCTTGCACGGCACCGCCGTGCCCGTGCCGGCGATGCACGTGCTGTGCGAGGACGAGAGCATCGTCGGCCGCGCCTTCTACGTGATGGAGTTCGTCGCGGGCCGGGTTCTCTGGGACCAGGCGCTTCCGGCCTTCGACCCTCCGGGCAGGGCCGCCATCTACGACGAGATGAACCGCGTCATCGCGGCGCTGCATTCCGTCGATCCGGGTGCCGTCGGCCTGGCCGGCTACGGCAAGCCGGGCAACTACTTCGAGCGGCAGATCGGCCGCTGGACCAAGCAGTACCTGGCCTCGATCACCGAGCCGATCGAAGCGATGGACCGGCTCATCGAATGGCTGCCCGCGCATATCCCGGCGAGCGCGCGCGACGACACGCAGCTGAGCGTCGTGCACGGCGACTATCGCCTCGACAACCTGGTCTTCCACCCGAGCGAGCCGCGCATCGTCGCCGTGCTCGACTGGGAACTCTCGACGCTCGGCCATCCGCTCGCCGACTTCAGCTATCACTGCATGTCGTGGCACATCAAGCCGGGCCCGTCGCATGCGTCGCGCGGCATCGGCGGTCTCGACCACGCCAGCCTCGGCATTCCCGACGAGAAAGCCTACGTGCGCCGCTATTGCGAGCGCACCGGCCGCGCCGATCCCGACCTGGTGATGGCCGACTGGAACTTCTATCTCGCCTACAACCTGTTTCGCATCGCCGGCATCCTGCAAGGCATCGCCAAGCGGGTCGAGGCCGGAACGGCTTCGAGCGAGCAGGCACGCCAGTCGGCCGCCGGCGCCCGGCCGCTGGCGGAGATGGGCTGGCAGATCGCCCGGCAATCCTGATCCGGCCGCCACCCGCCTCCGATTCCATCCACCCAAACCGTCAAGGACACCTCATGGACTTCGAATATTCACCGCGCACCAAGGAGCTGCAGGGCCAGCTGCTGCGCTTCATGGACGAATACATCTATCCCGCCGAGCAGCGCTACGAGGACGAGCTCGCAGCGAACACGAAGGCTGGCAAGCGCTGGACACCGCTGCAGACGATCGAGGCGCTCAAGCCGAAGGCGCGCGCCCAGGGCCTGTGGAACCTCTTCCTGCCGCCCTCCGCCGGCGGCAAGGGCGCGAAGGCGAGCGATCGCGATTTCGGCCTGTCGAACGGCGACTACGCGCCGCTCGCCGAGATCATGGGCCGCGTTCCCTGGTCGAGCGAGGTCTTCAACTGCTCGGCACCCGACACCGGCAACATGGAGACGATCGAGCGCTACGGCTCGGCCGAGCTCAAGCACACCTGGCTCGAGCCGCTCCTCGACGGCAAGATCCGCAGCGCCTTCGCGATGACCGAGCCCGCCGTCGCCTCGTCGGACGCGACCAACATCGAGGCGCGCATCGAGCGCCAGGGCGACGAGTACGTCCTCAACGGCCTCAAGTGGTGGACCAGCGGCGCCGGCGACCCGCGCTGCAAGGTCTACATCTTCATGGGCAAGACCGATCCCGATGCGCCGCGACACTCGCAGCAGTCGATGATCGTCGTGCCGGCCGAGAGCAAGGGCATCACGATCGTCCGCGCGCTCGGCGTCTTCGGCTACGACGACGCGCCGCACGGCCACATGGAGGTCGCTTTCAAGGACGTGCGCGTTCCGGTCGGCAACATCCTGCTCGGCGAAGGCCGCGGCTTCGAGATCGCGCAGGGCCGGCTCGGGCCGGGGCGTATCCACCACTGCATGCGCCTGATCGGCCTGGCCGAGCGCTCGCTCGAGATGATGTGCAAGCGCGCCTCTAGCCGCGTCGCCTTCGGCAGGACCGTCGCCGAGCAGGGCGTGACGCGCGAGCGCATCGCCGAGGCGCGCTGCCAGATCGACATGGCACGCCTGCTCACGCTCAAGGCGGCGTGGATGATGGACAACGCCGGCAACAAGGCGGCCAAGGCCGAGATCGCGATGATCAAGGTCGTCGCCCCGAACATGGCCTGCCGCGTCATCGACTGGGCGATGCAGGTGCACGGCGGCGGCGGCGTCTCGGAAGACTTTCCCCTCGCCGGCTTCTACGCCGGAGCGCGGACGCTGCGCTTTGCCGACGGCCCCGACGAGGTGCACCGCAACGCAATCGCGAAGATCGAGCTCGGCAAGCACGCCTAAGCGGCGGCCCGGCGGGCGAGAGGATCGGGCGCTTCAGGCGCCCTTCTTCTTGCCTGGCGGCCCGAGCGCCTGCCAGGCGGTCGAGAGCGACTGCGACCAGGCTGCAGGCACTTCGCCGCGCGAACGGCCGACCCGCTGCGCCTCGGTGCCGGCGATCTCGAACAGCGCGAGCGCCGCGGCGACGTCGGTCTCGTCGGCGCTGGCCAGCTGCATGCGCAGGTAGATGCGGCCGCGCAAGGTCATCAGCACGAAGGGCGGCTGCTGGCGCAGCAGCGTTCCGGCGGCGCGCTCGAGGGCATGGCCGAGCGGCCCGTCGAGCCACGCCGGCCCCTCGTTGGGCAGGCTCGAGACGCCGCCGAAGTTCGCGCGCAGCAGCTTCGAGGCGTTCATCGGCATCTTCGGGAACATGACGAGCCAGCGCATCTCTTCGGGCGACTTGTCGCCCATCTCGGTCTGGTTGCTCTGCGTGAACTCCTCGAAAGCCTGCTTCTCGAGCAGCTCCATCAGGCTCTTCGAGATCAGCAGCATCAGCAGGTCGGGTGGCAGGCCGAGCTCCATGCGGATGCGCAGTTCGTGACCGGTGATGTAGGGGCGCTGCGGCGGCCCCCACTCGAGGCGCCAGGGCGTGCCTTCGAGCTTGCCGTCGACGACGAAGCCGTTGCCTTCGCGCTCGCGCTTGAACGCGTAGCCGCGCCGCTTCGCCCAGGCCGAGACCTCGCCGAAGTCCGCACCCAGTCCCTGATTGGCGAAGAAGCTCTTGAACATCGCCGCCTCCGATCCACTAGAGTCACGCGGGGCGCCTTTCGCGCCACCGGGCCACGAAGGGACGTTTGCAATGATCGAAGTGTATTCGTGGGCCACGCCGAACGGCCACAAGATCCACATCATGCTCGAGGAATGCGGCCTCGCCTACCGCGCCATTCCAATCGACATCGGCGGCGGCGCGCAGTTCACGCCGGAGTTCCTGGGGATCAGCCCGAACAACAAGATCCCCGCCATCGTCGACCCCGACGGTCCCGACGGCAAGCCGATCTCGCTGTTCGAGTCTGGGGCGATCCTGCTCTATCTCGCCGCCAAGACCGGGCGCTTCCTTCCCGCCGACCTGCGCCGCCGCTGGGCGACGCTCGAATGGCTGATGTTCCAGATGGGCAGCATCGGCCCGATGCTCGGCCAGGCGCACCACTTTCGCCTGTATGCCCCGGAGAAGCTCGCCTACGCGATCGATCGCTACAGCAACGAAGCCAGGCGCCTGTACGGCGTGCTCGACACGCGGCTCGGCAAGACGGCTTTCGTCGCCGCCGACGAATACACGATCGCCGACATCGCCATCTTCCCGTGGCTGCGCTCGTGGAAGAACCAGGGCATCGATCTCGACGAGTTCCCGAAGGTCAAGGCCTGGTTCGACGGCATCGCCGCGCGGCCGGCCGTGCAGCGCGGCGTCCAGGTGCTGGCCGGCCTGCGCAAGCCTTTGCAAGGCGACCGCGAGCGCGAAGTGCTGTTCGGAGCGCTGCAGTATCAGCGCCGTTGATGCGGCACGGGGCGAAGAGGCGATGAGGGCGGCGCCGCCCACCCGTCGCTGGTATCGGCGAGCGAAGCCGGGCCTCGGCACGCTGGTCGAGATCGCCGTTCTCGCCTCGAGCGAAGCCGAGTTCATGCGCGCCAGCGATCATGCCTTCGAGCGCATCGCCGCCTTCCATGCGGCGATGAGCTTTCACGCACCCGGGAGCGATCTCGCCGCGATCGCGGCGGCGCCGGCCGGGACGACCGTGAGCGTCGCCGCCGAGACCTGGCGGGTGCTGCGATTCGCGCTCGCGCTCGAGGCCGAAAGCGACCGCATCTTCAACGTGGCGGTCGCGCCGCGACTGGTCGCGCGCGGCGCGCTGCCGGCGCCGCGATCGGCGACGCCTGTCGAGGCCCTCGCCGGCTCGGCCGGCGCGGCGCTGCAGCTCGAGAGCGGCTCGCGCGTGCGTGTCCGCAACGCGGTGTGGATCGACCTCGGCGGAATCGCCAAGGGCGCCGCGGTCGACGCGGCGCTCGCCGCGATCCGCAGCGCGGGCGCGGCGAGCGGGTGCGTCCATGCAGGCGGCGACATTGCCGTCTACGGCGCCGACGCGCAGCCGATCCACGTG
>DATMGW010000465.1:0-3165 GCA_035555295.1 Caldimonas sp. | reverse complement strand
CCCGCCACTCCACTACGATCCTGTCTCCCCCGACCCCGGTACGAGGCGCCGCGAACGCCTGCTCGACATGCCAAGAACGAGGAGACTCCCATGACCACGACAGCCGTCCACCCCGTGGACGAAGTCCTTCCCGCCGGCCGCCTCGCCGCGCTCGGCCTGCAGCACGTGCTGGTCATGTACGCTGGCGCCATCGCCGTGCCGCTGATCGTCGGCCGGGCGCTCAAGCTGAGCCCGGAGCAGGTGGCACTGCTGATCTCGGCCGACCTGTTCTGCTGCGGCCTCGTCACGCTGATCCAGTCGTTCGGCCTCGGCAGGTTCTTCGGCATCAAGCTGCCGGTGATGATGGGCGTGACCTTCGCTGCCGTCGGCCCGATGGTGGCGATGGCCAATGCGCAGGGCGGGACCGACGGCGCCCGCGCGATCTTCGGCGCCATCATCGGCGCCGGCATCGTCGCCATGCTGCTCGCGCCGCTGATGAGCAGGCTGCTGCGCTTCTTCCCGCCGGTGGTGACGGGCACGATCATCGCCATCATCGGCATCAGCCTGATGCGCGTCGGCGTCGGCTGGGCGACGGGCGGGCCGTCATTCCTGGCGCAGCGCACCGACGTGCCCAAGTTGCTGGCGATGGTCGATAGCGCGAAGGCCGCGGCTGCTGCCGCGTCCGTTGCGGCCGGGGCGAGCGCGCCGGAGCTCAAGCTCGGCCCGATCCCGATGCTCGACAACCCGAACTACGGCGCGTTGGGCGACATGGCGGTCGCCGCCTTCGTGCTGCTGGCGATCCTGCTGCTGGTGCGCTACGGGCGCGGCTTCGTCGCCAACATCGCGGTGCTGCTGGGTATCGCCGTCGGCTGCGTCGTCGCCGTCGCCCTCGGCAAGATGAATTTCGACAAGGTCGGCAAGGCCGAGTGGTTCGACGTCGTCACGCCCTTCGCGTTCGGCGCGCCGACCTTCGACGCGGTCGCGATCGTGACCATGACGCTGGTGATGATCGTCGTCATGATCGAATCCACAGGCATGTTCCTGGCCCTCTCCGACATGACCGGAAAGAAGATCGAGCAGGCAGACCTCTCGCGCGGCCTGCGCACCGACGGCCTGGGCACGGTGATCGGCGGCATCTTCAACACCTTTCCGTACACCAGCTTCTCGCAGAACGTCGGCCTCGTCGGCGTGACGGGCGTGCGCAGCCGCTTCGTCTGCGTCGCGGCCGGCATCATCATGATCGTGCTCGGCCTCGTTCCCAAGATGGGCGCGCTGGTCGAGGCCGTGCCGCAGTTCGTGCTCGGCGGCGCCGGGCTCGTGATGTTCGGGATGGTCGCGGCCACCGGCATCCGCATCCTCGCCGGCGTCGACTTCAAGGGCAACCGGAACAACCTCTACATCGTCGCCATCGCGATCGGCGCCGGGATGATCCCGCTGGTGGCGCCGCGCTGGAGCCAGCAGATGCCGCACGCGCTGGGCCCGCTGCTGGAATCGGGCATCCTGCTCACGTCGATCACGGCGGTGGCGCTGAACTTCTTCTTCAACGGCGCCCAGGCCGACACGTCGAGTGCGGTCGAAGCCGCGAAGGCGGCCGAGGGGCACTGACAGTCGTGCGAGCAGAAGAAGTGCACCTCACCTCCGCTGGCACCGGGTAACCAGCAACTGCGGGGCGTGCCAGGGGTCCGCGGTCATCCCGCCGGGGCCGCCTCCCGGCCGCCCCGGATCTGCTCTTCCTGCGGCACCAGGATCCACATCAGCAGGTAGACGAGCAGGCCGGTTCCCGCGCACAGGGCAAAAAACGCGAACAGCAGCCGCCAGACCCATGCGGCCAGACCCGTGACTTGCGCGATCCCCCCGCAGACTCCGCCAATCCAGCGATCGTCGCGGCTACGGCGCAAGGCGTTGATGGCTGCCACTGCCGGCGCTTCGCAACGTGCTTGCGCACCTCCGCCGAGTACGCGCGCCTTGGCCCGAGAGAATTCTTCGTCGGACAGAACACCGCTTCGATGCAGCTCGCCCAATTTGCCGAGCTCGTCGCTTTCGGACATCGCTTTCTCCCTGTTTGCGTGATCGATGTCGTGAGCGTAGCGTGCTCGAGCTCGTCTACCAGCGTCTTGCGACGAACTGCATCTCCCACCGACCGGGCCTCGAGATCGACGGACACTCGGCAGGCTCGAGGCTCTTTCGCGGGCAGACGTGTTGTCGCAGCGTTGGCCCCGGCGCGGCTGCTATCGTGCGGCCGCGCTCAGCGCCGGCGAATCCTCCGATGGTCGACCTCACTCTCATGACGCTCCTCGACGCGGGCCTGCGCGGCACCGACGTGGCGTTGCTGCTTCTGCTCGCCGCCGTGCTCCGGCGCGACCGGCCTCGCCTGCCGGCGGCGCGCGCCGGCGTGGCGATGACTCTGGGCCTGTTCGTGCAGGTCGTCAGCTCTGCCCCACCGGTCGAAGCGCTCCTGCCGCGCCTGTGGCAGGCGCCGCTTGTGGCGATTTCGGTCAGCAACGGAGTGCTCTTCTGGATCTTCGTGCAGGCGCTCTTCGACGACGACTTCGCATTGCGGCCGGCACATGTCGCGGCATGGCTCGGCGCGGCCGTCCTGAGCGGGTTCAACTGCGCGGTGGCGGCGGGCAGCGGGTGGATCCTCGCGCCGGTTACGGTCGGCCTGCAGCGTTCCGTGCCGCTGGTGTGCGCCGTGCTGGCGGCCGCCGCTGCAGCGTCGCGCTGGAACTCCGACCTGGTCGAGCCGCGCCGGCGCTTGCGCTCCTTCATCGTCGTGGCCGGCGTCGCTTATACGGTCGCGATGCTGCTCGCTCGCCTCGCCTCGCCCCAGGGGCAGCTATCGAACGTCATGGCGACCGTCGACGTGGCCATCCTCGGCGTCATCCTCGCCGTCGTCGCCGTTCATTTGCTGCACCTGGGAGGCTCCGAGTTGTTTCCTTCCGCGCGCGGAATAACACCACCCCGTGCGGTCGGGGTTCAGGCCGAAGCCGCGGCGGCTCGGGTCGTGCCGACCGCGACGACGCCACCGCCTGCCGATCCGGCTGAGGAACGCCTGGCCGGCGCGCTGCAGCACCTGATGGCGGTCGAGCGTGCATACCTCGCCGAAGACCTCAGCGTGGGCAGCGTGGCTGCTCGCCTGGCCGTGCCCGAGTACCGGTTGCGGCGCCTGATCAACCGCGGCCTCGG
>DATMGW010000464.1:0-3275 GCA_035555295.1 Caldimonas sp. | reverse complement strand
TGGTTGTTGGTGAGCAGGTAGCCGGCCGACGAGACGATCACGCCCGAGCCGAGGCCGAGCTGGCGCTCCTCGGGACCCTGCCGCGCCTGCCCGCCGAACAGGTCGAACAGCGGATCGCCGGTGCGCGGCCGGCGTACCGCGGCGTGGCTCGCCGTGATGCTGACGACCGCGGGCGACGCCCGCTTGGCAGCGGCGCTGTAGCTCGTCGCCGCCACGCCGGGGCCGGGCAGGGAGACGCTTTGCACCGGCGGCGGCAGCGGCACGACCGCAAAGCTCGGGGGCGCGGCGCGGCTGCTGCCGCGGTCGAGCCATTGCGGCTTCAGCGTCGCGACGACGAAGAGCAGCGCGACCGCGATCGTCACGGTCTGCGAGA
Source organism: Caldimonas sp. (assembly GCA_035555295.1). Classification (GTDB taxonomy): domain Bacteria; phylum Pseudomonadota; class Gammaproteobacteria; order Burkholderiales; family Burkholderiaceae_C; genus Schlegelella_A. Next base: position 2,902 of record DATMGW010000464.1, on the reverse strand, counting down.
AGAGGAGCCAGGCCTTGCGCATGAATTGGCGTCGCTGTGCAGCGCATTATCGGCGCCGGCCGCGACGACAATGGCGCATGGCCTCGCATCCCCGGCTTCCGCTTGTGCTCACGATGGGCGACGCGTGCGGCATCGGCCCGGAGATCGTCGCCCGCCTGTTCACGACGGCAGACGGCGCCGGCTGCTTCGTCGTCGGCGACGTCGCCGTCATGCGCCGTGCGGCGGCGTCGATCGATGCGCTTCTTCCCGTGGCGCGGATCGAAGCGGCAGCGGATGCGAGCAGCGTGCCGCCGCATTGCGTCGCGGTCCTGCAGGCGCAAGGCCTGCCGGCCGATCTGCTCGATGCGCCGATCGGCCGCGTCGACGCGCGTTCCGGCGCCGCGGCCGCGGCCTGCATCGAGCAGGCGGTGCGCCTGGCGCAGGCCGGCCAGGTCGCGGCAATCGTCACGGCGCCGATCCACAAGGAGGCGCTCGCCGCGGCCGGCCTCGCCTGGCCGGGCCATACAGAGATGCTGCAGGCGCTCGCCGCCCGCGGCGGCGCGGTGGCGCCCGTGCGCATGATGCTCGCCAACGACGAGCTTCGCGTCGTCCTCGTGACGATCCACACGTCGCTGCGTCGCGCCATCGACGCCGTCACCTTCGCTGCCGTGCTCGAGACGATACGCATCGCCGACGCCGCGGTGCGCCGCGGCGGCGTGGCGCGGCCGCGCGTCGCCGTCGCCGGGCTCAACCCGCACGCCGGCGAGGGCGGCCTCTTCGGCGACGAGGAGCGCGCCATCATCGCCCCGGCGGTCGCCGCAGCGCGCGACGAAGGCATCGACGCGAGCGGGCCCTACGCGCCCGACACCGTCTTCATGCGTGCGCGCAACGCGCCCGGCCACCGCGGCGAGTTCGACGTCGTCGTCGCGATGACGCACGACCACGGGCTGATCCCGGTCAAGTACCTGGGCGTCGAGCGCGGCGTCAACGTCACGCTCGGCCTGCCTTTCGTGCGCACGAGCCCCGACCACGGGACGGCGTTCGACATCGCCGGGAGCGGCTGCGCCGATCCCTCGAGCCTGATCGCGGCGGTGCGGATGGCGCGCGAGCTGTCCGCCGCCGCCTGACGGCGCTGTTCGCCGCAGCTTCGACGCGAGACAAAGGCGAGCGAGTCAGCGCGACGTCTGCAGGACGGCGCGGATGAACGATCGCGTATGCGTTCCGAAATGCGCGAGCAGGGGCAGGACGCCGCGCTCGAGCGTCGAACGCGCCGCCGGGTCGGCGGTGGCGAGCGCCGCGTACAGATCGACTGCCGGCTCGGTGACGCCGAAGACGTACGACGGATCGGACGTGTAGCGGCGCGGCAAGGCGGCGACGAGGGCCTCGTCGATTGCGTCGGCAGCGTCGTACGACTCGCGCGTGATCGTCTGGCGCAGCGACGCGTCGCTGAAGGTCGGTGTCGTGTCGCCGGCGCCGCCGCCGAGCGCGCGCAGCGCGGCGTCGTTCGCATCCTTTCGCCGCAACGCTCCGAACAGCCAGTGCAGCTCGTAGTTCTCGAGCGCGAAGTGGCGGTTGGTGACGACATTGACGACGGCGTTCTTCGGGCCGTGCATTCCGGCGAGGTCGAGCGCGTTGATCCACAGCATGCGCAGCGCTCCGGCACCGGGCAGGACGCGCGAATGGTAGGGCTGAGTCAGGTCCTGGACGTAGTGCAGGCCCCAGCCGGCGAAGCGCCAGCCCCAGTACGGGTGGCCGCTGCGAAACGCCTGCGCCGCCAGTGCCTGCCACAGGTGGACGCGGTATTCCGGAAAGGTCCGGCCCAGGAAGGGCGCGGCCGCGTAGACGACCTTCGGCTCGTGGAAGAAGCCCATGTGCAGCGGCGCCTGGCTCGAGATGTCGACCGCCGGGTTGCCGAAGGGCTGCCGGCCGAAGCCGTAGGTCTTGCCGTAGCTCGTCGAGGTGTCGCTCCACAGGCCGATGTCGAGGCCGTAGTCGGGCTCGTCCGACGCCGTGGCGATGACGTCGATGACACTCACCGGCTCGCCTTCGCGCAAGGCGACGAAGGTGTCGAGCCGGGCCGAATCGCTATGCGGAAAGATCGTGATCGCCTCCTTCGCCAGGACCGGCCGGCCCGAGGCGTCGGCGTCCGGCGGCAACTGCGCGAAGAGGGCGAGGCGCGACTGCGGATTGATGCGCGTCGCCGCGGCGAAGCGGGCGACGAGGGCATCGCGCGAAGTGCCCTGGGCCGCAAACGCCAGCGCGTCGGGTCGCGGTGGATATTGCGCGACGTTGCGTCGGGCCCAGGCTTCTTCCTGCGCGAGGACCGAAGCGACGCCTCTTGCATCGGCGGCAAGGTAGTCAGCCAGGCTTTCCGCCGGCACCGGCGGCAAGGCGCCGAGCTCGGCCATCGACGCCAGTGCCGGCCGCGTGCCGAGCGCGTGATTGCTCCAGGCGTATGCCGGACCGGCGGCCGCCGCGAATGCGGCGAGCAGGGCGGCATGTGCGGTGCGGGCGAGTCGGCTCAATGCCTGGTCGGCGCCTTCAGCTCGGCGAGCTGCTTGCGCGCCCGCTGCGTCGCGCGCTCCATGAGGTAGGAGCTCTCGACGGCGCGGAAGCGCCCGGTCTCGCACATGCGGGCGAGCATGCGCGAGGTCATCGAGATCGTTTCCTGGTGCTTGCCGCCGCGCGTGAAGACGAAGAAGCTCCGCCCCGAGCTGACGTGGGCCGCGCGCACCTTCTGCCATTCGTTCTTCAGGTGCATCTGGTAGGCGAAGCCGAGCTTGATGTGGTCGATGAGCTGCGGGCCGCGCGTCGGCTCGCTGGGTTCGCCCGATTCGGAGGTCGTCGGTCCGAGCTGCTCCTGGGCCTCGGGATCGATCACGGCCGCCACCGCCGGCGCCACCGGCTCGGCCGGCTGCTCCTG
>DATMGW010000463.1:0-15673 GCA_035555295.1 Caldimonas sp. | reverse complement strand
GGGCCCGCGTGCGTGTCTACGCGGCGGGCGCGAGCGCCAGGCGCGCCCGCTGCGCCGCCAGCGTCCGCGCCAGCAGACCGGCGACGCCGTAGACGGCGGCTATCGACGGCGTCGGCGTCTGCGTGATCCGGCCGAGCTCGACGACGCTGCCGACGAGCGCCTCGAGCTCGAGGGCGCGCCCGTGCTCGACATCCTGCAGCATCGAGGTCTTGTGCGCGCCGACCGCCTCGGCGCCGGCGATGCGCTTGTCGATCGAGATCTTGAAAGTGACGCCCAGCTTGTCGGCGACGGCCTGCGCTTCCCGCATCATCGCTTCGACGACCGAACGGCCGCCCGGATCGCGGCAGATCCCTTCCAGCGTCGCGTGCGTCAGCGCGCTGATCGGGTTGAAGCTGACGTTGCCCCAGAGCTTGAGCCAGATCTCGGCGCGGATGTCCTTCGTCACCGGCGCCTTGAAGCCGGCCTGCATCATCGCCTGCGAGAGCGTCTCGATGCGCGGGCTGCGGCTGCCGTCGGGCTCGCCGAGGGTGAAGCGGTTGCCTTCGATGAGGCGCACGACGCCGGGCTCGAGCAGCTCGGCCGCCGGGTAGACGACGCTGCCGATGACGCGCCCGGGGTCGATCGCCGCGGCGATCGCGCCGCCCGGGTCGACGCTGTCGAGCTGCCGGTTCTCGTACGGGCCGGGCAAGCGCTGGAAGTACCACCAGGGCAGGCCGTTGATCATCGAGACGACCATCGTCTCGGGCCCGAGCAGGCCGCGCAGCGCCGGCAGCACGTCGCGCAGCTGGTGCGCCTTGACGGTGAGAAGCACGGCATCCTGGGCGCCGGCCTCGGCGCCGTCGGCGACGGCACGCGCCTTCGAGGCGTGTCGCTCGCTGCCGTCTTCCTCGATCAGGCGAAAGCCGTTCGCGCCGATCGCCGCGAGGTTCTTGTTGCGGGCGATGAAGGTGACGTCCTCGCCAGCGAGCGAGAGCCGCGCTCCGAGCAGGCCGCCGATCGCGCCGGCGCCGACGACGGCGATCTTCATCCGAGGCCGAGCTTTTGCGCCAGGCCGATGCGCTGCAGCTTGCCCGTCGCGCCCTTCGGGATCTCGTCCATGAAGAGGATCTTCTTCGGCACCTTGTAGTCGGCGGCGCGCGCCGCGACGAAGGCCTGCAGCTCGCGGTCGGTCGCCGCGCCACCGGGCTTGAGGACGACGACCGCGGCGACCTCTTCGCCGAGCTTGGGGTGTGGCATGCCGAAGCAGACGACCTGCGCGACGGCGGGATGGTCCATCAGGATCTCGTCGACTTCGCGCGGGCTCACCTTCTCGCCGCCGCGGTTGATGATCTCCTTCAGCCGCCCGGTGATCGTGATGTAACCGTCGCCGTCCTTGACACCCTGGTCGCCGGTACGGAACCAGCCGTTGCGAAACCCTTCGGCGTTGGCCTTGGGATTGTTCTCGTAGCCGCTGGCGACGTTGGCGCCGCGGATGACGATCTCGCCGGTCTCGCCCGGCGCGAGCAGCTCGCCCGCCGCGCCCATGATCTCGACGCTCGGGCCTGCCGCCAGGCCGACGCTGCCGGGTTTGCGCGGCAGCGGCGGCAGCGGGTTCGACGCCATCTGGTGCGTCGCCTCGGTCATTCCGTAGGCCTCGATCAGCGGCGCGCCGAACGCCGCCTCGAGCTCCTTGATCACCTGCGGCGGCATCGACGACGACGACGAACGCGTGAAGCGCAAGGGGTTGCGCGCGATCGTCTCGGCGTTGTTCTTCGCGCGCGCGACGATCGCCTGGTGCATCGTCGGCACGGCCGTGTACCAGGTCGGCTTCGCATCGTCCATCCAGGCGAAGAACTTCAACGCGTTGAAGCCCGGCGTGCAGTACACCGACGCGCCGGCCGAGAGCGGCGCGAGGACGCCGGCGATGAGGCCGTGGATGTGGAACAGCGGCATGATGTTGAGGCCGCGGTCGCGCGGAACGAGCGCGAGCGAGGCGCGGATGTTCGCCGCCGAGGCGCACAGGTTGGCGACGGTGAGCGGAACGATCTTCGGACGCGACGTCGTTCCCGAGGTGTGCAGCACCATCGCGATGTCGTCCGGCTGGGCGAATCCGCCCTGTGCGGCCGAGACCGCGGGAGCCGCCGCCGCGCGCGGCACGAGCCGGAAGCTTCCGGCCGACGCGCCGGCGTCGACGACGAGATCGACGATGCAGACGCCGAGCTTTTCCGCGACGGCGACGGCCGGCGACGTGCTGCCGGCGGCGACGACGAGCAGTTTGGCGTTCAGGTCGGCGAGGTAGAACTCGAACTCGTCGGCGCGATACGCCGGGTTGAGCGGCGCGCTCGCCGTTCCTGCCGCACAGGCGACGAAGCAGGCCGCCATCTCGGGCCCGTTGTCGAGGACGATGGCGACGCGGTCGTCGCGCCCGGCGCCGGCCGTGTTGAGCGTCGCGATCGTCGTCGCGACGAGCTCGCGCAGCGCCGCGTAGGGCAGGGGCGGCCGGCCGGGAGCGGCGAGCGCCGTATCGGCGTCGGCGCCCGCCGCGAGCAGCGATTCGAAGGGGGCTGCCATGAGCCCTAGGCCGGCGTCTTCGCGGAGGCGATGCGGCGCAGCGCCTCTTCGAAGATCTCGGGCGGCTGCCCGCCCGAGATGAGATGGCGGTCGTCGATGACGACGGCGGGCACCGAGTGGATGCCGCGCTCCTGCCAGAAGCGCTCGCGCCTGCGCACTTCGCTTGCGTATTCGTCGGAGTCGAGGATGGCGCGGGCCCGCTCGACGTCGAGGCCGACCTCGCCGACGAGACGCAGGAGGACGTCGCGCGCGCCGGGGTTCTCGGCATTCGTGTGGTATGCGGTCAGCAGGGCGCGTTTCAGCTCGCGTTGCCTGGCGTCAGAGACGGTTCCCGCCCAGTGCAGGAGGCGATGCGCGTCGAAGGTGTTCCAGACACGCGGCCGGTCGCCGAAGACGAAGCCGACCGCCGCGCCGCGCTCGCGCAAGGCAGCTCGCGAGCGCGCCAGCTGCTCGGGCGGCGCGCCGTACTTGCGCGACAGGTGTTCAATCGCGTCTTCGCCCTCGGGCGGCATGGCGGGATTCAGCTCGAAGGGCTCGAAGTGCAGCTGCACGGAAACGGCGTCGCCGATCCTCGAGAGCGCCTGCTCGAGCGAATACAGGCCGACTGCGCACCAGGGACAGGCGACGTCGGAGACGAAATCGATCTTCATGGGGCCAGTCTAGCCTCGGTCGAGGTCATTGATCGCCCGCAAGCCTCGCTCCTCAGGATGAGCCATGATGTGTCTTTGCGCCCGTACGGAGTCAGCCCCTTGAAACCCAGCCGCGTCCTCGCTGCCCTGCTCCTCGTCGGCGCCGTCCTGACGGCCCCGCCGGCAACCGCCCAGCCCGCTGCGATGACGGTGCAGGGCGAAATTCTCGAGACCCAGAACGTCGACAGCTACACCTATCTGCGCCTGAAGACCTCGAACGGAGAGATCTGGGCGGCGGTACCGACGACGACCGCGAAAAAGGGGACCCGGGTCACGATCGGAAACGCGATGACGATGGAGGGCTTCGAGAGCAAGACGCTCAAGAAGAAGTTCGACAAGATCGTCTTCGGCCAGCTCGTCGAGCCGGGCGCCGCGCCTGCGGCGCCGTATGGCGCCATGCCCGCCGGCCCGGCCGGCGGCACCGCGATCAAGGTCGCCAAGGCTAGCGGCCACGACGCCAGGACCGTGGCGGAAGTGGTCAAGGGCAAGGCCGGCCTGAAGGACAAGACGGTGCTCGTTCGCGGCCAGGTGGTCAAGGCCAACCTCGGCATCATGGGCAAGAACTGGCTGCACCTGCAGGACGGCTCGGGCGCGGCGGCCGACGGCAGCAACGACATCCTCGTCACCACGCAGGACAAGGCGGCCGTCGGTGACGTCGTCAGCGCCCGGGGCGTGGTGCGCCTCGATGCCAACTTCGGCTCGGGCTACGCCTACCCTGTCCTGATCGAGAACGCGGCGGTTAGCAAGTAGCGAGGCGGCGGGCGCCTGTCCGCCGTCTTCGGGCCGGCCTTGCGCCGGACCGGGCCTTGTCGGCAGTTTCCGGTGCGAACGTCGATCCCTCTCTAGAATGCCCGGCTCCTTCGCGAAAGTCCCTCCCGATGAGTTCCGGCGTCATCCGCATCCGCGGCGCGCGACAGCACAACCTCAAGAACCTCGACCTCGATATCCGCACCGGTGAGATGACGGTGGTGACGGGCCCGAGCGGCTCGGGGAAATCGAGCCTCGTGTTCGATACGCTGTACGCCGAAGGGCAGCGCCGCTACGTCGAAACCTTCAGCGCCTACGCGCGCCAGTTCCTCGAGCGGATGGACCGGCCGGCTGTCGACAAGGTCGAGGGCGTTCCGCCGGCGATCGCGATCGACCAGACCAACCCGGTGCGCAGCTCGCGCTCGACGGTCGGCACGATGACCGAGCTGAACGATCATCTGAAGCTGCTCTACGCGCGTGCCGCCGAGCTGTTCGACAGGAAGACGGCGCAGCGCGTCCGCCACGACTCGCCGGAGACGATCTACGCCGAGTTGCTGCAGCGCACGCTGCCCGGCGAAAGCGGCGAGGAGCCGCGCCTGGTCGTCACCTTTCCGGTCGAGCTTCCGGCGGCGACGACCGCCGACGAGATCGAGCAATGGCTGTCGGCGAGCGGCTTCACGCGCGTGCACGCCGAGCGCGAGGTCGCTTCGCCGACCGGGCCGCGCAAGGTGCTCGACGTCGTCGCCGATCGCTTTCGCATTGGCTCGACGGAAAAGGTTCGCGCGATCGAGGCGATCGAGACGGCGCTCAAGCGCGGCAGCGGCCGCGTCAACGTCTACGCGGCGCTCGACGGCGGCGAAGCGCTCTGGCGCTTCTCGACCGGACTGCACTGCCCCGACAGCGACCTGCGCTACGCCGAGCCGCAGCCGGCGCTGTTCTCCTTCAATTCGGCGTACGGCGCGTGCGAGACCTGCCGTGGCTTCGGCCGCGTCATCGGCGTCGATTTCGGCCTCGTCATTCCCGATCCGCGGAAGACCTTGCGCTCGGGCGCGATCAAGACGCTGCAGACGCCGGCCTGGAAGGAATGCCAGGACGACCTGATGAAGTACGCCGGCGAGGCCGGCATTCCGCGCGACACCGCGTGGTCGCAGCTGACCGAGGTGCAGCGCGGCTGGGTGATCGAAGGCTCGCCGAACTGGAACGGCAAGTGGAATCAGCAGTGGTACGGCGTGCGGCGCTTCTTCGCCTACCTCGAGTCGAAGGCCTACAAGATGCACATCCGCGTGCTCTTGTCGAAGTACCGCAGCTACACGCCGTGCCCGGTCTGCGCCGGGGCGCGGCTGAAGCCCGAGGCGCTGCTCTGGCGGCTCGGCTCGAAAGCCGGCGCCGACGCCGTGCTCGCGCCGCAGAAGCGTTTCATGCCGAGCGGTGTCGAATGGTCGCGCGAGCAGCTCGAAGCCCTGCCCGGACTTACGGTGCACGACCTGATGATGCTGCCGATCGAGCGGCTCCGCGCCTTCTTCGATCGTCTCGGACCCTCACCCCAGCCCTCTCCCGCAGGCGCGGGGGCAAGACCTCCCTCTCCCCAGCGGGGAGAGGGCTGGGGTGAGGGGCGTGCCGACGCGCTGCATCTTCTCCACGACGAGATCCGGACGCGCCTGCGCTACCTGTGCGACGTCGGCATCGGCTACCTGACGCTCGACCGGCAAAGCCGCACGCTTTCCGGCGGCGAGGTGCAGCGCATCAACCTGACGACGGCGCTCGGCACCTCGCTCGTCAACACGCTGTTCGTCCTCGACGAGCCGTCGATCGGCCTGCATCCGCGCGACATGAACCGGATCGTCCTGGCGATGCATCGCCTCCGCGATGCCGGCAACACCCTGGTCGTCGTCGAGCACGACCCGGCCGTGATGCTCGCCGCCGACCGCCTGATCGACATGGGCCCGGGCCCGGGCGAGCGCGGCGGCGAGATCGTCTACGACGGCACGCCCGAAGGCGTGAAGAGCGCCGACACGCTGACCGGCGCGTACCTCGGCGCGAGGAAGCAGGTCGGCATGGGGCTCAAGCGCCTGGTCGGCGCGGCGACGCCGAAGCTGATCGTCGAAGGCGCGCGCGACCACAACCTGAAGAGCATCACGGTCGAGTTTCCGCTCCACCACCTCGTCTGCGTGACCGGCGTTTCCGGCTCGGGCAAGAGCACGCTGATCCAGGACGTGCTGGCGCCGGCGCTGGCGCGCCACTTCGGCAAGGCGACCGACACGCCCGGTGCGCACGATGCCCTGCTGGGCGCCGAGTGGCTCGCCGATACCGTGTTCGTCGACCAGAGCCCGATCGGCAAGACGGCGCGCTCGAACCCGGCGAGCTATGTCGGCGCCTTCGACGAGATTCGCAAGCTGTTCGCCGTCGAGCCGCTCGCCCAGCAGCGCAGCTACGGCGCCGGCATGTTCAGCTTCAACGCCGGCAACGGCCGCTGCCCGACCTGCGGCGGCTCGGGCTTCGAGCACGTCGAGATGCAGTTTCTGTCCGACGTCTACCTGCGCTGCCCCGACTGCAACGGCAGGCGCTTCCGCGCCGAGATCCTCGACGTGAAGATCGACCGCCGCTTGCCGCGCGAGCCGTTTCGCAGCCTGAGCGTCGCCGACGTCCTCGAGCTCACGGTCGCCGAGGCGGTGGCGCTCTTCCGCGACGACCGCGAGGTCGTGCGGCGCCTGCAGCCGATCGTCGACGTCGGTCTCGAGTACGTGAAACTCGGCCAGCCGGTGCCGACGCTCTCCGGCGGCGAGGCGCAGCGCCTGAAGCTCGCCGGCTTTCTCGCCGAAGCGGCGCAGAACTCGAGCGCGAGCCGGCAGGCGCTGGCGAGGAAGGGCACGCTCTTCATGTTCGACGAGCCGACGACGGGTCTTCACTTCGACGACATCGCCAAGCTGATGCGGTCGTTCCGCAGGCTCCTCGAAGCCGGCCACTCGATCATCGTCATCGAGCACAACCTCGACGTCGTCCGCTCCTCCGACTGGCTGATCGATCTGGGCCCCGAAGGCGGCGACGCCGGCGGCGAGGTCGTCGCCTCCGGCACCCCGGAAGACGTGAAGCGCCACGCCAGCTCGCACACGGCCAAGGCGCTGCGCGACTACGACGTCGCGCTCGGCTTCGAAGGACACGCCGTCGAGGAAGGTCGCTCGCTGCAGTACCTGCTCAAGCCGGGGCGCGAGCGGCACACGGAAGACCAGAACATCCGCATCGTCAACGCACGTGAGCACAACCTCAAGTCGCTCAATGTGTCGATCCCGCGCGGCAAGTTCAGCGTCATCACCGGCGTCTCGGGATCGGGCAAGTCGACGCTGGCCTTCGACATCCTTTTCAACGAAGGGCAGCGCCGCTACCTCGAGTCGCTCAATGCCTACGCGCGCTCGATCGTCCAGCCGGCCGGCCGGCCCGAGGTCGACGCGGTCTACGGCATACCGCCGACCGTCGCGATTGAGCAGCGCCTGTCGCGCGGCGGCCGCAAGAGCACCGTCGCCACGACGACCGAGGTCTGGCATTTCCTGCGCCTGCTCTACGTCAAGCTCGGCGTCCAGCATTGCGTCAAGGACGGGACGCCGGTGCAGCCGCAAAGCGTCGACTCGATCGCCGCGCAAATCGTGCGCGACCACGCCGGCGAGCACGTCGGCGTGCTTGCGCCGCTCGTCGTCGCGAGAAAGGGCGTCTACACCGACCTCGCGAAATGGGCGAAGGCGCGCGGCCATTCGCACTTGCGCGTCGACGGCGAGTTCGTCAAGGTCGATCCGTGGCCGCGCCTCGACCGCTTCAAGGAGCACACGCTCGAGCTGCCGGTCGGCGACGTCGTCGTCGGCGCGGCGAACGAAGCGGCGTTGCGCGATCTGCTCGACAAGGCACTCGACGTCGGCAAGGGCGTGCTGCACCTGCTCGCGCCGCTCACCGGCTTGCGCGGCGCGATGCTCGCTGGAACGCCGACGCGAAAGGTCGGCGAGGTGAAGGTGTTCTCGACGCGGCGCGCCTGCCCGACCTGCGGCACCAGCTACCCCGAGCTCGACCCGCGCATGTTCAGCTACAACAGCAAGCACGGCTGGTGCACGACCTGCGTCGGGACCGGGCTGAAGCTCAACCGCGAGCAGCGCAAGGCCTACGACGATTCGATCCGCGACGACGACGACCGCGGCCGCGAGCAGAGCTTCCCGGCCGAAGAGGCCGAAGTCGAGGGCGTCGTCGACGAGCCGTGTCCCGATTGCGCCGGAACGCGCCTCAACCTGACGTCGCGCGGCGTCACCTTCGACGACAAGTCGATCTCGTGGATCGCGCAATGGTCGGTCGCCGACGCGCGCAGGTGGGTCGAGGCGCTCTCGCTCGCCGGCCGCAGCGCCGAGATCGCCCGCGACGTCGTCACCGAGATCAAGAGCCGCCTTGAGTTCCTGGAAGAGGTGGGCCTCGGCTACCTGACGCTCGACCGCGCCGCGCCGACGCTTTCGGGCGGCGAGGCGCAGCGCATCCGCCTCGCGGCCCAGCTCGGATCGAACCTGCAGGGCGTCGCCTACGTGCTCGACGAGCCGACGATCGGCCTGCACCCGCGCGACAACGCCATCCTGCTCAACGCGCTGCAGACGCTCGCCGACAAGGGCAACACGCTCGTCGTCGTCGAGCACGACGAGGAGACGATCCGCGCCGCCGACCACATCATCGACATCGGCCCCGGCGCCGGCAAGCGCGGCGGCCGGCTCGTCGCCGAGGGCAGCGTCAGCGAGCTGTCGGCGAAACCCGACTCGGTCACCGGGCGCTTCCTTGCGCACCCGCTCGTCCACCCGTTGCAGCCGCGCCGGCCGGTGGCCGTGCCGAGCGCCGCGACCGAGCGCAGGGAAAGCGCCGAGAACGCGCTGCTCACGATCCGCGGCGCGACGCTGCACAACCTGCAGGACATCGTCGTCGACATTCCGCTCAAGCGCCTCGTCGCGATCACCGGCGTCAGCGGCTCGGGCAAGTCGACGCTGGCGCGCGACGTGCTGCTCGCCAACCTGCAGTTCATCAATTCGCGCGGCGGGCGACCCAACTGGCGGGGCTGCGAGAAGATCGACGGCTGGGGCTTCATCGACCGCGTCCTCGAGGTCGACCAGACGCCGATCGGCAAGACGCCGCGCTCGTGCCCGGCGACCTACATCGGCTTCTGGGACACGATCCGGAAGCTCTTCGCCGACACGCTCGAAGCGAAGGCGCGCGGCTATGCGCCGGCGCGCTTCAGCTTCAACACCGGCGAGGGGCGCTGCCCGTCGTGCGAAGGGCAGGGTCTGCGCACGATCGCGATGAGCTTCTTGCCCGATGTGAAGGTGCCGTGCGAGACCTGCCACGGCGAGCGCTTCAACGCCGAGACGCTGGCCGTGAGCTGGCGCGGCAAGAGCATCGGCGACGTCCTGAAGATGGAGGTCGACGAGGCGGTCGATTTCTTCTCGTCGATGCCCAACATCGCGCATCCGCTGCGGCTCCTGAAAGACGTGGGCCTCGGCTACCTCACGCTCGGCCAGCCGAGCCCGACGCTTTCAGGCGGCGAGGCGCAGCGCATCAAGCTCGTCACCGAGCTCTCGAAGGTGCGCGACGACGTCGCGCGGCGCGGCAACAAGGCGCCGCACACGCTCTACGTGCTCGACGAGCCGACGGTGGGGCTGCACATGGCCGACGTCGAGCGGCTGGTCCGCGTCCTGCATCGCCTCGTCGACGGCGGGCACAGCGTCGTCGTCATCGAGCACGACCTCGACGTGATCGCCGAGGCCGACTGGGTCATCGACCTTGGGCCCGAAGGCGGCGCAGGCGGCGGCAGCGTCGTCGCCGAGGCGACGCCGGAGCGGCTGGTGGCTTTGGAGGAGAGCCACACCGGCGCGGCGCTCCGGAGCGTCCTGGAAAGGACAGAGCGGGACGAGGCGGCGTTGGCGGCGGCTTGACGAGCGGGATCAGGGGAGCTTGACTAGCTCCCGCCGTTCGAGTTCGGAGCCCCAATGACAGAGATCGCCAAAACCGGACTTTGACACTTCACCGAGTCGGCTGTCCGCTCTACTCTGAACCGGCCTCTCACCGGCAATTCGAGTGAATGACGACCATCGCCGCCACGAACGCGGCAGCCAAGGGCTGCTCTCGTAGGCCGCGAACTAGAAGTTACGTCGAAGGAGCCTGTGGCGGTCTTCTGGGTGAACGACCCTCCCACCTTGGAACTCGACCTTCGCCGAAGCCGTTCGAGCAAATCTGAGTTGGCGCTTGCGATCGTTCGCACCTTCCGACCGACGACCGCGACAAGTTCGCGGCCGAACGGCTGCATCCGAAAGTTGCGAACTGGCGCTGCCGACCCATTGCGGAACTGGAGGGCGCCAGGCGGCCTGCCGCAGAGGCGACGTCTGCTGACCTGCAATCAACCTGGTCGTGCGGAGAGTCGACGCCGCACTGCCCAGAAGTCTGGCTCCGCATCATCGGTGCAGATGACGCGCCACTTGGAAGGTTACGTTCCGCAGGCCGATGTCCGGAGCGGGCATGATCTGGGGGTGGTACGTCGCGTACGCAGCTCGCCTCCGTGCGAGTCAGTCGATGAAACTTGCGAAAAACTCGCGCGCTGAACACGTCTTCTATGGGGTAGCGGCGCTTGCGCTTCTTGCGATGATTGTCATCGGCTTTGCAAGGACGTACTTCCTTGCCGGCGGGTTCTTAGCACGACTACCAAGTGTCCTGGTACACGTACATGCAATCTTGTTTGTGGGATGGGTCATCCTGTTCATTGTCCAAATCGCATTGATCGTGGCGGGCCGGGTGCTTTGGCACCGACGATTGGGATTCTTCATCGCGGGGTGGGCAGTTCTGATGGTCTTGATCAGTCCGCCCGTCCTCGTCATGGCCTTTCGACGACCGGACAGCGGCGTCGGTGACCAGGAACTCTTCGGGAATCTCGGTCAACTTTTGGTCTTTGCAATGCTGGTTGCCCGCGGCGTCATCTTGCGTCGCGACGCATCAACGCACAAGCGTCTCATGCTGCTCGCAACGGCGGAACTCATGCTGCCTGCTCTGGCGCGGCTGCCTTCACTTCCGCTCCCAGCGTTCCTGGCGCTGTACCTTTTGGTGCCTTTGGCTCTCGTGGTTTGGGATCTAGCCACCCTGAGACTGGTTCACCGCGCCACCCGGCTTGGCCTGGTTTGCATCGTGCTACTGATTGCTGGCACAGTGTTCGTACCGTCGCTCGATCCGTGGAAGCAGGTTGCCGCCGCGGTCAAGGGGACTTGATCGCGTAGTCTTCCTTAGTTCGTTAACGATAGGTCCGTGTTGACGCGAGTCGTTGATCGGACCGTCGGCTGGACGCAACCCTTAGCACGAAGCTCTAGAGCGGACGTCCGAGACCAGCAGCTTCTGGCCGGCATTGACCACTGAGCGGCGGGCGATCAACGGCGGACATGCGATCTAGGAGATGCTTCGGCAGGAGTCTAGCGAACTGCTTCAACGGTCGCGGTCTTCATCAAGCCCAACAGTTCGTCTCTGATGTCACCGTGAGAACCGCTGTCTCGTGCTGATTGATCGTCTGGAATCGCAGCAACGGCATAGACGACGATGGACACGCGTCGAGTTGCGTCGGGCCAGCAAACAAAGTAGCCGTCCAACGTCACGTCGTGAAAAGAGCGAATCCCCGGTGGCCAGGACGATTTCGTAGGCATTCCGACCAACATCGCCAGCGGACTGTCCGCCTTTTCGCTAAGGTCGCTATGACTGCGCATGGTGCCGCGCCACAACTCCAAGGTTCGGCCGTCGACGACGACGCTTCCCGTGCTTGAAGGAGGAGCCGATTCGGCAAGCGGCGCGGGATCGCCCATCGCAGCGAGCCAGGAGCGTTGATCGAGTTCGGTCACCTGCTTGGCCCAAGATAGCAAGTCCTGGGGCATCGTGCCGTCACTCCGTTTCGTCACGTAGGCACCCACCCATGCTTGATAGTAGGAAGAGGTCGGGTCGGATCGCTCGCTGTAGGACCGGAACAGATTGCCGGGCCCGGCGAAGGTGTAGTAGTTCACTCCTTCGGCTCCGATGGATTGCCACATCGGATTCATGACGTTCTTCAGGGGCGTCACCCACGGCGGCGGCGGCTTCGCGAAGACGATCCGCACGCCGTCTGCCTTCTCCTGTGATACGAGTTCGGCATCTCGATCAAGAAAGACTCTCGCGACATCGAGTAGGAGCGTTCGCCGCGCCACATAGGCGGCGCCGACGACAAGAAGCAGCGCCGCGGAAAAGATGCCAAACCTTCTGGCCCGCTGCCTCGAAGCGCTACGGCTGGCTGAATCGGCGGCCATGGGTCAGTCTACCGTCCACCCAACGACGTCGATATCGACCAGAAGACCAGCGAGCGTCCGCTCATGGCCCGACAGTGTGAGTTCCCGGGCTTTGCTGACAGCTGACCTTGGCCGGCTCGGCCCAGGCATCGAAAGTCACCTTCCTGGCGCGGCCTCGTACTCACACTGTCGGCCATGCGGCCCTCCTCCGCCGACTGCTTACTGCCTTCGTTCATCCCATACCACGAGCCGAAGAGTCTGCGCCGCGACATCTTTCTACATTAGCGTGGCCCTAGTTGAATGCTCGGCATCTGTCGGGCCGGGATGGCACCCCGCCGGCGTCGCCGACATTCTTTGCTACATAAGCGCGCATCGCAGCCAGCAATCGCATCGGCAGAAGGCTTCCGTAGCGGGATGTGGCCGTGCTCCGCCGCGACACCTTCACCCTGATTGCCAAGCTCGACTCTCCTTCCGGGGATCGAAGGAGCTCGGCCCGCCAGAGGACGGCCGCCGCAGTTGACACGGACGGCCATTAACATCACGCCCAGCGAAGTGGATCCCGAACAAACTCTGAAAGGTTCGCATGGCCAAGGTCGCTTACAAGCCGGGAGATCTCGACGCCGACGTGGCCAGGGCCACCGGTCCCCTTCAGGTGATGACCTATCCGAAGGGAATGAAATTCAGCATCCAGGTCGAGCTGCCCAAGGAGGTCGAATCCGACAAGCTTCTGGCGCAGGAGCTGTGGCTGGGTGTTGGCGCGGTCTACAAAGACCTGGTCAGCCGGATCGCCGAGAACCTCAAGAACACCGACCGCGGTGCCGTCCTGCTGCGCAATGCCAAGGAGGTCGAGAAGCTCAAGAAGCTGATCGAAGTGGTGAACCGGGGCATCGATGGCGCCACCAGGATCGCTGAGGAAGCGGCCATCAAGACGGTGCAGACCAACTTCGACAAGCTGAAGGCGAAGCGCAAGGACTACACCAAGTACAAGATCAAGATTGTCGTCACCATCACCGGCGCGGCGGTCGGCCTGGCGACCAGCATCGCCCTGATCGCGGCGACGGGCTTTTCGGGCGGCGCGAGCGGCGTCATCGGCATCATCTCGATGACCAAGTCGGTGGCCGTGATCGCCACCGAGGTGGTCTCCGCGGCGCAAACGGTGGAGCAGTCGATCGCCACGCTCAAGGTCCAGATCGCCGCCATCAACAAGATTTGGGGCGACGCCAAGGGCAAGGGCAAGGCGGTTCGAGGTGCCGCAAACGAGGTTCTCGCGGCGGTATTCAAGGAGTTCCTGGGCCTGCCCCTGGCCTCGGCAAAGCAGTGCAAGAGCAACGCCGACACCGCCCTCGACAAGCTCGGCGGCCTGGAGGTCAACACCCATGACATGGCCAAGAAGGTCACCAAGCTGATGCTCGAATCGAGCAACATGCAGAAAGACTTCGTCGAAAAGGCCAACGCGAAGCTGAAGAAGCACCCTGATCCGCAAGCCCTTCAGAAGTACGGCCCCAAGCTGATCGGCAACCTGCAGAAGGCGGTGAAGCCTGGCAACGACGCCATCAAGGCTCTGATGCTCGAGATCGATCGGAACCTCAGGCGCGTGGACACCTGCAAGGCCGAGATGGGCAAGCTGAGCAAGGAGGTGGACGAGATCTACAAGATCCGCACATCGAGTAAGTTCACGGAGAACGCCTACAAGGTGCTGGACAACTCGCTGTCGGTAGCCAACAACGTCCTGCTCGGCGCGCTGAGCGGCAACGGGTTAGTGCAAGGCGCACAGAACATCGCCGCCAACGTCGTGCCGGTGGCGGGCATGTTCGCCTACGACAAGATCAGCGCGGTGGTGTTTGCTGACGGGGATCTGAAGAAGGCGCTCTGGTAGGTCGCGAGACGGGGCCGGGGTTGCGCGGCGAATCGTCGACAGAACCTCATGTCGCACGGAACGAACCCAAGCCGAAGTCGACGTTGAGGCAATCCTTCGGCACCAGGCAAGCCAAGCGTGATCGAGCATCCGCCTTCGCGATAGCCGCCACTCTCAGCGGTGCCTGACGGCCAGTTGCGGGTGTTTCCGACTGACCGATTCCGGCGCCCGGATCTGAGTCTCGCCCTCGCGGCTGGGCCTTAGCACGCATAGTTCGCTGACCGGTTTTGCCCGTCAGGGACCCATGAAGTCCATCCGTACCCGAGCCCTGGTGGCCCTGTGCACGGTCACGCTGTGCGGCGCGGCCGCTGCCGACGAGGGCATGTGGACCTTCAACAATTTCCCCGCCGCCAAGGTCGCGCAAAAGTACGGTGACTCGCTGACCCAGGCCTGGCTGGACCATGTGCGCCTGTCGTCGGTACGCATTGCTGGCGGTTGAGCAATCGCGCTGCATTGCTGTCGCTTGGCTCTCCGAGCTGAATGACCGCAAGGGGGAATACGGCGCGGTCGCCGACCTGAACACCAGCGAGGCGAACGACGCGCCGGTTGACGAGGTTCCCGGCGGGCCGCTCAGACGCCACGCGATCACCGTCGCGCGAGAGCGCGCATTCGAGCTGCGGCGCGACGACGTGATCGGCGACGACGCCTATCGGGTAGCCGCAGGCAGGATTGACATTCAGTGTCCCTTGCGCAGCAACTTCCCGGCGAGCGTGTCGTCGTCCTTGATCGCGTCGAGCAGCGCGCTGTACGCATGGTTGCGGCCGAGGCGGATTTCGCGGTTCGAAGGTGGCCATGGGCCGGCAACGCCCACGACCCGGCTCCGCCAGCCGGCACCGGCCGTACGCCGTTGGCGACGCAGTGCGGTAACCTGAAGCCTCTGAACGTTTCGGCCCCGAGCCGCTTCGACGTGAGCGCCAATACGGTGAGCGGATCCCCCGGCACGCGCCAGCGCCTCGCTGCGATCCTCGCGGCCGACGCGGCCGGCTACTCGCGCTTGATGGCGAGCGACGAGCGAGAGACCGTCGCGGCGCTCGATGCTGCACGCGCCGCGTTTCGGGCCGCGATATCGAGCCACGGCGGCCGTGTCATCGACATGGCCGGCGACTCGGTGCTCGCGGTGTTCGATACCGCTGCAGGCGCGGTCAGCACCGCGCTCGAAGTGCAGCAAGCGCTCGAGCGTCTCGTCCAAGGCGTTCCGGCGGACCGCCGACTGCGCTTTCGCATCGGCGTGCACCTGGGCGACCTGATCGAGAAGGAAGACGGCAGCGTCTACGGCAACGGCGTGAATATCGCGGCCCGTCTCGAGGGCCTGGCGCTGCCGGGTGGAATCACCGTGTCCGACGCCGTCCATGCCGCGGTGCGGAACAGGGTCGCCGCGACGTTCGAGGACATCGGCGAGCAGGATATGAAGAACATCGCCGATCCGGTGCGGGCATTTCGCGTCGTCGGCGGGGCGCAGGGCGGCAGCGGTGGCG
>DATMGW010000462.1:0-4861 GCA_035555295.1 Caldimonas sp. | reverse complement strand
GCCGCGATCCGGCCCGCAGATCGACGCCGAGCTGCGCGCCAGCGGCTACGGAGTGACCGGCGTCGCGGCGCTGCACGCGCAACGGGAGGAGGGAGACCGGCTGCGCGACCAGGGCCGTCTCGACGAGCTCTACTGGTCGGGCAGCCACGCAGACTGGCAGTTCAGTGCCGGCAAGAAGATCGTCGCGTGGGACGTCGGCTACGCCTTCCGGCCGAACGACGTCGTCGAGCAGGAGCCGCGCCGCCTGCTCCTCGACACGACCCCCGAGGGCCGCCCTGTGCTGCTCGCCGAACGCTTCGACGCGAGCACGGCGTGGTCGTTCGTCCTCGTCAATCCGACGCATCCGCGGTCGACGCTCGGCGCCGGCGAACCGGCGTTCGCCGCGCGCGTCTACCGGCGCGACGGCTCGGTCGACTGGCACGGCTTTGCCCGCGTCGGCGCGCGGACCGGGGCGAGCGTCGGCGCCGCGGCCGCGTGGGTGGCGAACGAGGCGCTCGAGCTGCACGCGTCGGCGCGCTACGTGAATGCCGCAGATACGCTGGCGATCGATTCCGCCGCCGTCGCCGCGGCTCCGGCCGGCCTCGTTCGCAGCGACCCGTGGCACGCCGCGACGGAGCGCCACGCGGTCCAGGCATTGGTGGGCGGCACGTGGACCAACGTCGAACAGCTCAGCGTCCTGGTCGAGGCCTGGTGGGACGGAACCGCCCTCGGCGACGGCCGATGGAACGACTGGAACGAGCGCAACCGAAGTCTGGCGGCGCTGGTCGGCGGCCCGGCCCCGGTGAGCGCCATCGCCGGCAACCTGGCGTGGCAAGGCGACGCGTTCAGCGCCTCGACCAGCCTGCGCCGCGCCAATCTCTACGCACGAGCGAGCTGGCAGCACGACAAGTGGCAGCCCGCTGTCGACATCCTCTACACGCCGGCAGACGCCGGCCATATCGTCACTGCCTCGGTTGGCTGGCAGGGCGACCGCATCCGCCTCGACGGCGGCGTGCGCGTCTACGGCGGACCCTCGAGCGCCGTGCTCGCGCAACTGCCGACGCGGCGGATCGCCTACGTCGCTGGAACCTGGTCGTTCTGAGCTCCGGAGCGAAAGCGGACCGCCAGGCGCGCGAGCGCCCATAGGGCCGGAGGAGCCAGGCAGGCCGCGACAGCCAGTGGATCCGGGGCGGCCGGAAAGCCGAAGGCGGTGTTCAGCGGCGCAACCAGCAACACGAGCGCGCACATCGCGCAAACGCCGAGCAGCAGGACGTGAAACGCCTGATTGCCGCCGCGTGAATGAAGCGGCCCTGAGCGGAACCATTGCAGCATGGCCAGGTTGCCGACGACGAGCGTCGCCAGCCCGGCCAAGCGCAAG
Source organism: Caldimonas sp. (assembly GCA_035555295.1). Classification (GTDB taxonomy): domain Bacteria; phylum Pseudomonadota; class Gammaproteobacteria; order Burkholderiales; family Burkholderiaceae_C; genus Schlegelella_A. Next base: position 3,504 of record DATMGW010000462.1, on the reverse strand, counting down.
GCTGCATCGGAGTAGTGAAGGACGTGGCCCAGCTGCTGCACGGCGACGAGCACGATCAGGCCGATGCCGCCGATGGCGAGCGCGCGAACGGTCGCTGCCGGGCTGAAAAGCGGCGCATCAGCGCGCCGCGGCGGCACCTTCATGCCGGCGGCCGCGAGCGGCTCCGCTTCGAAGACGAGCGAGCACGCCGGATCGATGATCAGCTCGAGGAGCACGACGTGAATCGGCAGGAGCAGGACCGGGCCTCCCAGCATGGGCAACAGCGATAGCCCGACGATCGGCACATGCACCGCGAAGAGGTAGCCCATCGCCTTCTGCAGGTTGGCGTGGATGCGCCGGCCGGCTCGAACGGCCAGAACCAGCGAGGCGAAGCGGTCGTCGAGAAGGACGACTCCGGCCGCCTCGCGGGCCACATCGGTGCCGCGTTCGCCCATGGCGACGCCGACGTCGGCCGCGCGCAGCGCCGGCCCGTCGTTGATGCCGTCGCCGGTCATGGTCACCACTTCGCCGCGCCGCTGCAGCGCCTGCACGATGCGCAGCTTCTGCGCCGGCGTGACGCGGGCGAAGACGGCGACGCCGGCGACGGCGAGCTCGAACTGCGCGTCACTCATCGCGTCGAATTGCGCGCCGGTCAGCACGGCGCGATTGCTGCTGGTCGCGAGACCGGCGCGCAGGGCGATCGCCAACGCCGTGGCCGGCGCGTCGCCGGTGATCATCACGACGCGCACGCCGGCCCGATGGCACTCCTGCAACGCTGCCGGCACGTCGTCGCGTAGCGGATCCTCGAAGGCGATCAGGCCGACCGCGTGCCAGCCGGACTCCGGGGGCGGCGCCTCGTCGCTGCAGCGGACCGAGGCGACCGCGATGACGCGCTTTCCCTCGCTCGCCCATGCCTCGCCCTGCGCCGTAAGAGCCTGCAGGCGAGCCGCCGGTCCGGTGCAGCGCGCCAGCACCGCTTCGAACGCGCCCTTGATGGCGACGAGGGCAGGCGCTTCGCCGTCGAGGCGCCAGACCTGCCGGACGAAGGGTCGCCCCGGCTGGACTCCGCTGCGTTCTTCCAGGCGTGCCGCGCCAAGCCGACCGGTCGCCGGCGACAGGCGAAAGATCGCCTGGTCCATCGGCTCCAGGCCATCGCGGACGCTGGCCAGCGTCGCAGTCCGCAACAACCAGTCATATCGCTCGGCCGCCGCTTCCCCCGGGCGATGCCCGGCGCCCTCTTCACCGTCGTGCAACCCCGCCACTTCCATGCGGTTGCGGGTCAACGTGCCGGTCTTGTCGACGCAAAGCACGGTCGTTGCGCCGAGCGCCTCGATCGCCTGCGGCTGCCGCGTCAGCACCTTCTCCTGAGCCAGGCGCCATGCACCCAGGGCCAGCATGACGGCCCAGACCACGGCGAATTCCTCCGGGATGATCGACATCGCGAGCGTCAGCCCGACCAGCAGTCCGGTCGTCCACGATCCGTCGCGCCAGGCGAACACGGTCGCCGCCAGCACGCAGGTCAGGACGGCGACGAACGCAACCGTTCGAACCAGCCGCGTCAGATCGGCGTGCAGGCGACTCGGCCTCGGCTCGATCGATGCCAGCGTGCCTCCGATCCGGCCGAGCGTGGTGCGAACGCCGGTCGCAATGACTTCGCCCACGCCATCGCCCTGGACCACGAGCGTCCCGGCGTGCAGCAGGCAGGCATCGGCGTCGCCGGGTTCGACGCCTTTGTCGACGGGGACCGACTCGCCCGTCAACAGGGATTCATCGACGCGCAGGCCGTGCGCCTCGACGAGCCGCGCGTCGCAGGCCAGCCGGTCGCCCTCGAGAACGATCAGGCGATCGCCTTCGACCAGCTCCTGGCTGGAGATTCTCTTCACGACGCCGCCGCGGACGACGCTGCTGCGCGGGCTCGCCAGATCGCGCAGCGCTTCCAGCACCCGCTGCGTCCGCAGTTCCTGGTAGATCGAGATGGCTGCGACGCTGACGATCGAGAGTGCGAGCACGATGCTGTCGAAGACGCTGCCGAGCAAGGCGTAGAGCAGCGCGCAGGAAAAGAGCAGCAGCACCATCGGCTGCAGCGCCACCGAGACCAGCGCGGCGGCGAAGGTCTTGTGCTTCGGCGGCGGCAACCGGTTCGGCCCGTCGCGGCGCAGGCGCGACCCAGCCTCGGCATCGCTGAGGCCGCCGGAAGGCGTCGCCGTGCCACCGGCACGCCCCGGATCCGCAAGGCATACCGCCGGGCTGGGCGGCTGATCGCTTCCGGACCCCTCGCCGCCGATCGTCGCTAGCGCACGAGCAACACGGGGGTCGAGCATCGGGCCAACACCTGGGTCGCCACCGAGCCGAGCACCAGATTGACCAGCTCGCCATGGCCGCGCGAGCCCATCATCAGCAGGTCGAACTTGCCTTTGTCGGCGAGCCCCGCGATCGATGCGGCGGCGTGGCCAATCGTGTGAACGAACTTCGCTTCGATTCCCTGCTGCGCAAAGAAGGCGCGGATCGGCCGGAACACCGCTTCCGCGTCGTCCTCGTAGAACTTGGTGATCATCGCCGCGTCGACAAAAGCAGCGGCCCGATGCGGGACCGCGAGTACCGAATGGATCACGGTGTAGTCGTGCCGGGCGCCGAGCCACTCGTCATGGGCGGCGAGATACGCGAGCATCCTCTTCGTGTATTCGCTGCCGTCGACGGCAAGCAGTATCTTCATGGGGCGGCCGCGGCAACGCCGCGCTCAGATCGCGGGGCCGGCAGCGGACCTCGATCCTGTCTTGCGTCGTGCCCCGTGCCGTTCCGCCATCTCGCGGCCCATCTCGCGCAGCTCGCCGGCACGCAGGCGGGCGCGGGCCTCCGGATAGACGCAGGACTCCTCGAGAGCGATGTGGTCGTATGACAGCACGGTGAAGATCTCGACGCTTTCGCGCAAGATGCCCGCGTCGTACCCGACCTGACCGGCGGCGACCGCGCCGAGCAGCGGCGCGAGCTCCCTCCAGTCGACGTCCATCCAGTGGTGGTCCTGTTGCAGCCTGAGAACGGCCTGGACGATCTCCGCGTCGCCGCTGGCGAGCAGCTTCGGAAAGACGTGCCGCTCTTCGTCTTCGTGATGCTCGCGGGCGGTCGTCGAGAAGAAGGAGACGACTTCGGCGGCGGTCGCCCGCGCCGCCGCGTCCGCCTCGCCGTCTTCCAGGCCCGCGACCAGTCCGCCGAGCTTGCGCAACATCAGCAGGGTCTCTCGATGGCAGGCGTCGAGCACTTCGAAGCCGTCTCGCGACAGGGTCGACTTGCGCGGGCCGGGCGATTTTGACGTCGAAGTCATGGCGGTCTCCGGTTGGTGAATATTGGAGGCGGCCCGAGCCCGGCCGGTCTTGATCTGGAACAAACGCCGTCGAACGTGGGTTGCGGGCTCGAGACGGGAACGATTGCAGGATTTTCGCCCGCGCGCTGCGCGGCGGTTGATGCATCGCAAGGCGGGGGACGCAGCGCACCGCTAGTCTGCCTCGCCCCCCTCTCAAGGCATACCCG
>DATMGW010000461.1:0-4057 GCA_035555295.1 Caldimonas sp. | reverse complement strand
GACCGCAGCGCGTATTCCACCGACGCTGTCCTCGATAACAAGGCAGTCATGCGGTGCAGTCGCAAGTTGAGCGGCCGAAAAGAGAAAGATGTCGGGATGCGGCTTTCCGCGAGCGACGCTTTCGGCGCTGAACACACGGCCCCCAAACTCCTCCGTCATACCCAGAACTCGCAGACAGAGGCGGATCCGGTCAAGAGAGCTCGACGAAGCGATGCAGCGGGGTACGCCGGCGAACCGGCGAAGAAATGCTCGTGCGCCGTCGACCTCTTTCAGGTCCGTCTCAAACCTTCGCAGCGTCGCTGCCGCAAGACTCTCAGAAAACTCCGCAGGCAGCGGGCGGTCCAGGTGTCGCTCGATCTCGGCCATGACGTCCTGCCAACGCTTGCCCGAATACCGTTCAAGTGCGTCGTCCAGCGTCGTGGGACTTCCGAGGGCAGAGACATGCTCGGCCAGGACCACGTTTGCCAGAGCCTCGCTGTCGGCGATGACCCCATCAAAGTCGAAGATCAAGGCTGCCACACCGACAGACTACGGCAGTGAGCTCCGCCGTTTGCTAGCGTGTCGCCGTGTCGCGTAGATTGGTGGCCTGCTTCGGGTAAGTTACGGTACTGGTCGCGGAGTAGGTCGAGGAGGAGCCCGTCGGGGAACAAGCCGGGGAACAGCACTCGGGCCCGTGTGATCACAGCAAGCACTGGCGCGGGTTCCAGGCCACAGTTTGAACTCCTCCGGGCGACCAACGTAGCGTCCACTAACGTTTCATGACGTAGGCGGAATCAACACTTTTCAGCGACGCGCAATGATGAATGAGTGGGCCGAGTATCTGGACGCTCTGCGTGACCGCCAGGTGCAGGGCCGTGAGAAGAAACATTAGAAGCCTTAGAGGGCTTGCCTACACTCGTATCGACTGTGCGGTTGTCCCCGGTACGGCGCATCTGCCACGTGCGCATGCCTCGAGACCGACGGCGATCAGGCATCTTCGACCCACGGCTGAAGGACGACCTTGCCGGTCGTCTTGCGGCCTTCGAGAAGGTCATGTGCCTCCGATGCTCGTGCCAGAGGGAACATCGCGCCGACTTGAAGTTCAAGGCGCTCGTCGAGCACGTAGCCAATGAGCTCTTCGAGAGTGGATCGGATCAGGTCGCGGCGGCCAATGTAGGCGCCGAGATAGAAGCCGGTGATGGAATGGTTCGGCACGACCAGGCGCTGAGCGTCGACGTGCGCCGGTTGCCTGCTCGCCTGGCCATAGACCACCATGCGACCGAACGGAGCGAGCGCCTGCAAGGCCCGCGACAGCGTCACTCCGCCTGTCATCTCTAGGAGCAGATCCGAACCCCGGCCGCCGGTCAGGCGACGTACGGTGTTCGGCCAGCTCGGATCGGTGTAGTCGATGGCCTCGTCGGCACCAAGTTCACGAGCCTTGGCGCATTTCGCGCCATTGCTGGCCAAGCCGATAACTTGCGATGCGCCGAAGAGCTTGGCCAGCTGGACGGCGAACGATCCAACGCCTCCGGCTGCTGCTTCAACTGCGACCGTCTCGCCCGGCGCAAGCCGGCCGGCGTGGCGCAAGACAAGCGCTGCTGTCAGGCCCTGCACTACCAAGGTGGTGGCCTGGACAGGAGTGAGACCCGAGGGAAGCGGCATGACGCGCGCTGTGGACACCGTTACGTACTGCGCATAGCCGCCCCGCTCGGGAGACGCGAAGACCGACGTGCCGACAGCCGGAGCCTCAACGCCGGGACCATGTGCTGCGACGGTGCCGGCGACTTCGATTCCGGGTACATAAGGCGTCGGCGACGGCTCTGCATACGGATCGCCGTTGCGCCGCATGGCGTCCGAATAGTTGATGCCGGCTGCTTCGACGCGGATAAGGATTTCGCCGGACCTGGGCGTGGGTAGGGGCACGTCCTCGAGGACCAGAACCCCCGGGCCTCCGGTCTGATGGAATCGAACGGCTTTCATCGCTTGCCGTTGCCTGAATCGATGAGTGGCTGAGCGCACTCGCACCAGGCGATGTCGCGTCGCTCGGACCCGCCTAAGACAGAAACTCGACCCGAGACAACTCGCCAGCGCCAGCGCATCAAAAATGATACATGCGCCGAGGCCGGGATGGACGGCGCGGCGGCGCCTTCGGGTTGCGCCGGAGCGGGCCTCGCAGTGCGCGGCGCACTCTGGCCGTAGACGCGACCGCTCGGGCCGGTGGCGCGAGCCAGCAGCTCGGTCGTGTAGCCGCCGCCCGCACTGAGATCGAGCGCGATCATCCCGGGCCGGATGCCGATGAAGGCCAGCATCGCTTCGGGCTTGCGCCGCAGGTCGTTCATTCGGTCCGCCTCGCTGCGGTCGGGGCTCGCGACGATCTCGGCGATGCGCGCCGGCGTCAGCGGTGCTGCGCTCGAAGGCGATGGCGCGACGCCCTCGCTGCTGCACGCGGCAAGCAGGCCGAGGGTCAGAAGCAACGCCGCCGGCGTCGCCTTGCACGACGGGAGGCTGCGTTGCGGAAGACAGACTTTCATCGTTCGCTCCCTCGGACCTTGGCGTTCACGCAGCCTGCACCGGCGCCACAGGCGCGGCCAACTGCAGCAGCTGCCCGGACACGGCGACGCACTGCTGGATGTGCTGCTCGCAGACATAGCGCAGCGACGAGTAGGTCAGCGCGGCAGAGAGGGCCTGCCCGGCGATCGGAACGAACTTGGCGGCCTGCTGCGTCGTCAGGCGAACGCCGACGAGCTTGAGCGCCTGCATCACGACCTCGCGCGTCACGACCTTGCCGATCAGCAGGCCGCCACCGGCCGAGATTGCCTTGTAGACGACAACCCGGCGATCGGGCGCGAGACGCTCGACCTGTTCCGGAGTGAGGCCGAAGGCGCGATTGATGTCCGGGATGAGGCGCATCAGCACGGCGACGTCGGTGACCCAATCGACGCCCGGAATCGGCACGACGGCAACGCCGGCCGCCACCAACGCGCGCCGGCTCACCATGCGGCGGCAATGGCGAACCACGGCATCGATCTCGTTGCGCGACGCCGGCACGACGACCCACTCGTCGGCTTCGCGCCGACCCGGGAAGAACTTCCTGATTCCGAACGGTGTCACGGTCTCTGGCTCTCTGCTCGATTAGCGAGGTCGCTCAGGCGAATGTCTGCGCCCAGATCTTGTCGAGCCGCTTCACGCTCACGGGCTGCGGGGTCTTCAGCTCCTGCGCGAAGAGGCCGACGCGCAGCTCTTCGAGCCACCAGCGGAACTCGTCGAGGCGGGCGTCGCGGGCACCGCGCCGCTCCGCGAGTTTGCGCGCATGGCGCTGCTCGAGCGGGCGAATTTCCGCAAGGCGGGCCGCGTCGCGTCCCGGATCGGCGCGCAGCTTGTCGAGCCGCATGACGATCGCCTTGAGGTAGCGCTGCACGTGCGCGAGGCGAGACCACGGCGTCAGCGCGAGAAAGCGCTTCGGCACCAGTCGTGCGAGCTGCGCCGCAATGTCGTCGGCGACGTCCTGCGGCGGCCGCGCGTCCTTGAGTTTCCTCTGCGCGGCGGCGTATTCGGCGAGGATCGTCGCCGCCATCCGTGCCACCTCGCCGGCGATGAGCGTCAGCCGCCCTCGCCCTTCGTCGACGCGGCGCGCGAACGACGCCGCGTCGGTCGGCAGCGGGTCGCCCAGGAAGGCACGTTCGAGCGCCAGCTCGACGATCTGCTCGCGCAGCTCCTCGCTGCTGCCGAGCGGCATGTAGGCGACCGTCATCTTCTGCAGGTCGGGAATGTTCTTCTCCAGGTGGCGGATCGCGTCGCGCAATTGCAGGGCGACGAGGCGGCGCAGGCCGAAGCGGTGCTTCTCGGCGGCGCTCTCGGGCTCGTCGAACACCTCGATCGCGACGTGCGTTCCCTTGTCGATCAACGCCGGATAGCCGATCAGCGACTGCCCGCCCTTGTTCACCTCCATCAGCTCGGGAAGGTCGCCGAAGGTCCACGCCGTGAAATGCGCGGTGGCAGGCGCCTCGCCAGGCGCCGGCGGCAGCACGTCGCGCGACCCGGGTCGGACCGGAACGGCTGGCGCTGCCGCCGCGACGGG
>DATMGW010000460.1:0-9349 GCA_035555295.1 Caldimonas sp. | reverse complement strand
CCAGGCGCCGGAGCGCCCGGCCGGCGCCCAGCCCGGGTGCCCGGCCAGGCAGGCTGATAGCTTCGCCGCGATGGCGCAGGCGCTAGAGGACCTCCGGATCGTCGACTTCTCACGCGTCCTGGCGGGCCCGCTCGCGACCATGGTGCTGGCCGACCTCGGGGCGAGCGTCACCAAGATCGAGCGCCCCGGCACCGGCGACGACACCCGCGCGTGGGGGCCGCCGTGGGATGAGAACGGCATGGCGACGTATTTCCAGTCGGTCAACCGCAACAAGAGCAGCGTCGCGATCGATCTCGCCACCGAGCGAGGACTCGGGTGCGCCCGGGAGCTCAGCGCCGGCGCGGACGTCCTGGTCGAGAACTTCCGGCCCGGCACGATGGACCGGCTCGGCCTCGGCTGGGCGACCCTGCACGCCGAGAACCCGCGCATGATCTACGCCGCCATCAGCGGCTACGGCCAGACGGGTCCGCATTCGCCGCGCCCGTCGTACGACAGCACCGCGCAGGCGGCCGGGGGGCTCTGGTCGATGAACGGCTATCCGGGCCAGCCGCCGGTTCGCGTCGGCAGCATCATCGGCGACCTCGCCGCGTCCTTCTACGCGACGATCGGCACGCTCGCGGCGCTGCGCGAGGTCGAGCGCAGCGGCGTCGGCCAGCGGGTCGACATCTCGCAGCAGGACTCGGTCGTGACGCTGACCGAAAGCGCGATCGTCAACTACACGGTCGCCGGCACGATTGCGCAGCCGCTCGGCAGCGGCCATCCGTTCGCGCGGCCCTACGACCAGTTCCCGTGCAAGGACGGGTTCGTCTTCTTCGGTTCGTACAGCGACAAGCTGTGGCGCGACACCTGCGCGATCTTCGGCGAGCCCGAGCTCGCCGACGACCCCGAGATCGACACCATGGTCAAGCGCTTCGACGACGCGACGTACCGGCGCCGCCTCGTGCCGATCATCGAGCGCTGGTTCGCGTCGCGCACGAAGGCCGAGCTCGAGGCGATGGCGGGCGACCGGATCGCACTGACGCCGATCAAGAAGATCGACGAGGTCGTTGCCGACCCGCACCTGCGCGCGCGCGAGATGTTCGTGCCGGTGCGGGCCGAGGGCCATTCGATCGAGGTATTCGGCTCGCCGATCAAGCTTTCGGGAACGCCGCCGCGCACCCGCGGCGACGCGCCTTCGCTCGGGCAGCACAACCGCGAGGTCTACCTCGACTGGCTCGGCGTCAGCGCGGCGCGCTTCGATGCCTTGCGTGCCGACGGCGTCATCTGAGCTCCGGCCCCGCCTACTTCAGCGAGCGGGCGAGCTCGCGCAAGGCCTGCCGCGGCTCTTCGTCGATCGGCGCACCGTGCGAGGATTCGTTGCGGATATTACCGATCCGGCAGTTGAGCGCGGGGATCGTTCCTCCGGGCCTGCGCACGACGAGCGCAGCCTCGCTTCCGCGCGTGCCGGAAACGGTGACGAAGAGTACCTGCGGATCGTCGAAGCTCGGCGTCGCCGTGTCGACGGGTACCACTTCGGCCACCTTCTCGCGCGCCGCCTCGGGTGCGACGTCCGTGCCCCTTGCTTGGCAAACGGCGCGCCGGCGAGATGTCCGACAATCGTTCGAACCAGATGCCGCGGCAGCGCTTCGCTGAGACCGGGTTCGACCTCTCTCACCCACCGATCGGTCAATCACCATGGACACACGCGCCTACCCGAACACCCTGCTCTACATCGACGGCGAATGGCGGCCGAGCCGCTCCGGCCGCACCCTCGCGGTCGTCAACCCGGCGAGCGGCGACACGATCGGCAGCCTCTCGTACGCCGAGCGCGCCGACCTCGACCACGCGCTCGAAGCCGCCGCCAGGGGCTTCGCGACCTGGAAGCGCATCAGCGCCTACGAGCGCTCCAAGGTCATGCGCAAGGCGGCGAACCTGCTGCGCGAGCGCGTCGACCTCGTCTCGCGCCTGATGACGATGGAGCAGGGCAAGACGCTCGCCGAGGCGAAGGGCGAGATCCTGAACGGCGCCGACACGATCGACTGGTTCGCCGAGGAAGCGCGGCGCACCTACGGGCGCGTCATCCCGGCGCGCGGCGAAGGCATCTATCAGCTCGTGGTCAAGGAGCCGGTCGGCCCGGTCGCCGCGTTCACGCCCTGGAACTTCCCGATCAACCAGATCGTTCGCAAGCTCTCGGCGGCGCTCGCCGCCGGCTGCTCGATCATCATCAAGGCGCCGGAAGAGACGCCGGCCTCGCCGGCGGAGCTGATCCGCGCCTTCGCCGACGCCGGCGTTCCGGCCGGCGCGATCGGCCTCGTCTACGGCGACCCGGCGGAGATCTCGTCGTACCTGATCCCGCATCCGGTGATCCGCAAGATCTCCTTCACGGGCTCGACCGTCGTCGGCAAGCAGCTCGCCGCGCTCGCCGGCCAGCACATGAAGCGCGTGACGATGGAGCTCGGCGGCCATGCGCCGGTGATCGTCTTCGACGACGCCGACGCGGCCGTCGCGGCCAAGGTGATGGCGGCATCGAAGTTCCGCAACGCCGGCCAGGTCTGCATCTCGCCGACGCGCTTTCTTGTCCAGGAAGGCATCTACGACTCGTTCGTCGAGCAGTTCGTCGCCAACACGAAGCGCCTGAAGGTCGGCGACGGGCTCGAGGCCGGCATCAACATGGGGGCGCTCGCAAATCCGCGCCGCTCGAAGGCGATGGAGGCCAACCTCGAAGACGCGACGAAGCACGGCGGCAAGCTGAAGACCGGCGGGCACCGCATCGGCTCGAAGGGCAACTTCTTCGAGCCGACCGTCGTCACCGAGCTGCCGAACGACGCGAAGGCGATGAACGAGGAACCGTTCGGGCCGATGGCGATCATCAACCCGTTCAGGACCTTCGACGACGCCGTCAAGGAGGCGAATCGGCTGCCTTTCGGCCTGGCCGCATACGCGTGGACGAAGTCGGCGAAGACCGCCAACGCGATCGCGGCGCAGGTCGAGACCGGGATGATCTCGATCAACCACGTCGGCCTCGGCATCCCCGAAGTGCCGTTCGGCGGCGTCAAGGATTCGGGCTACGGCTCCGAGGGCGGCAGCGAAGCGATCGAGCCGTACCTGAACCCGAAGTTCGTGACGCAGGCGGGGTTGTAGACGCGAGCGAGGATCGGCGCCGGCGTCGCTCCGGCAGCACTTCGTAGAGATGGACGGCGGCGGACTTACGGTTCGCCTCGGCCCACGCACCTGAACGCCTGCGCCGTCGCGGCATCGGCTCCGGCACCGCCGACATAGCGCGGCACTCCGGGATAGCGGCACATCGGCCTGGCGAGCGTCTGCGCGTGCGGCGGCGCGCTCTGCAGCGACACCTGCACGAGGTCGCCCGGAGCCTGCCCGCGCTCGACCCAGCCGACGAGGATGTCGAGCATGTCGACCATCGTCGGTGCGCCGGTGCCGACGTGATCGGCACCCGGCGTCACGTAGAGCCGCATGAACTCGTCGGTGCGGGCGCGACCGAGCTTGTCGACTACGCTCTTCCAGTAGGCGATGCCGACATACGGACTTTGCGCATAGTCGGCCATGTGCTCGCTCACGACGAGCTTGCCGCCACGCCGCGCGAACGTCGAGAGATCGGGATCGGTCGAGTCCATCAGCGCCGAGATGCGGCGCACTTGTGCCTCGTGCGCGGCGGGCTGGAAATCACGCGGGTCGGCGTTGCCGTCGCGCAGGTAGAAGTACTGGATCGCGCCACTGCCGTACAGCCAGGCGCGACTGCTCGCCGGGCCGGCGGGCAGCGCCTGCGGCGCCGTTCCGGTCTGCCAGCTGACGTAGCCGCCGACCGGGCCGGTGCCCGAAGCGGCCTCGCCGCCGTAGCCCCAGCCCGGATACGAGCGCTGCCCGTTGGCGAGGGCGAACGGAAATTCGTAGGGCGCGTGCAACGTCTTCAGCGCATCGACCTGCGCCTCGGCGAGGCAGCTGCCGCTGCTCGGGCTCGCGCCCGCCGGACAGCGCAAGGCGTCGATCGAGAAAACGCCGCGGCATCCCTCGTAGTCGGCGACGACGCCATCGATCAGGCCGTCGAGCCGGTCGCATTGCGCGAGCACCGCGTCGTGCACGAGCTTCACCTGCGCCGGCGCCAGCCAGCCCGCGCCGTTCCCATGCGCGTGCCGGCGGCCTGCAAGCCGGTCCAGGCGATGACCGGGACGCGGGCGAAGATGCCGTCGAAATCGTTCGGATAGCGCTGCGCCATCGTCAGCCCTTCGCGGCCACCTTCGGAGCTGCCCATGAAGTAGAGCTTGTCGGGGGCCTTGCCGTAGCGACGCTTCATGAGCTCGACGGCGACGTCGCGTACCTTCTTGTACGACGCGTGCGAAAAATTCTCGAGCGCCTCGTCGTTGAGCGCGAACGCCTGCAGGGCGACCCCCGGCGCGTTGGCATGCCCGGAGTCGGTCCCTGCGGTCACGAAGCCGCGCGCCAGCGGGCCGGGCCGGTCGATGCGGGCCGAGGGCGGCAACGCCAGGCCGGTGATCAGCACGCCATTGAAGCCGCCGCCGCCATATTGCAGGTAGCGCCCGTTCCAGTCGTTCGGCAGATTGATCTCGAAGCGGATCGGCGGTGCCGTCGGGTCGACGGAGACGATACGACCGAGAACGCGGCAATGCGCCGCCAGCGCCGGCGTGATCACCGCCTCCGGCGGCGGCGGCACGAAGGGCAGGGGATTCGTCGGCACCTCGGCGCTGGCGGGCGTGAAGGCTACGGAGTCGATCGTCGCGCCGCGTGTGGGCAAGACCATCGCCGCGGCATCGATCGGCGCGGCGAGGGCGCTGCAGGCGGTGGCGGGGTCGGCCGGCACGATGCCGCCGGGGCCGGTGCACGCGCTCAGCGCGCCCAGCATCACGACCACCGCGACTGGGTCACGCAAGGCTCGGCGCGAGGCAGCCATGGCGAGTCTCCTCCGGATTCGTATTGTGCGATTCAGTATCGCACCGGTCTTCTGGGTCTGAGGCCCACTGCGAGATTGCGCCGCGAATCGCCCTCCGACCCGGTCCTCCTCACGCCGAGCAGCGCCCTGGCCCGGCCGCTTATTCCGTTTCGAGCCCTCTGGTGGTCATCGCCGCCGCCTCGCTGCGGCGCGGCCGCGTCGGGCTCGGCAGGCGAGGCAGGGTCAGCAGGCTGTCCTTGGCGGCACCGCCGCGCGGCGATTCGAGGTGGCCACGAATGCGACGCCCGAAGAACGACTGGACGAAATTCGGCCCGCGCTCAGGTACCGGCGTGACATCGATCCGCCCGGTCGGCGATACGACGTAGTAGCGGCAGCGCCCGGCCCACAGCTCTTCTACGGCTCGCTGCCTGGACATCGCACCGCCGACGGTCCAGACATGCGTGACGTGTTGCAGGCGGTCGCCGCCTTCGAGCGAGACCGCGATGATCCGTACATCCGACATGGGCGACGCCAAAGGCAGAACACTTCGAAACAAATCGTACGTTCGGCTTTCGGGCACGGGCGAACCGCTGGTGCCGGCAAGTCGGCAAAGCGTGATTTGCTCGACAACTGCACCGGGGCGCGGCGCAAGTGGCGGCTATCCGGTAGGCTCGCCGCGAATGGATGCCCTGCCGATCCGCCTGAGCCCCGGCGAGGACTTGCGCCGCGCTCTCGAGGCCGCCATCGCAGGCTCGGGGTGCGGCGCGGGATTCGTCCTGTCCGGAATAGGCAGCCTGACCGAAGCCCGCTTGCGCTTCGCCGGCGCCGACGAGACGCAGCTGCTCGATGCCGACCTCGAGATCCTGACCCTCGCCGGATCCGTTTCCGCCAACGGGTCGCATCTGCACGCGACGCTGGCGACGCCGGACGGACGCGTCGTCGGCGGGCACCTCGGCTACGGGTGCATCGTGCGGACCACCGCGGAGGTGCTCGTCGCCCTTCTCGACGCCTGGGACTTCAGTCGCGAGCACGACGCCGCGACCGGCTATGACGAGCTGGCGATTCGCCGCAGGGCCGCTGCACCGTGGACCCCGACATGAGCGACCTTTCCGCTTTCCCCGTCACCCGGAAATGGCCGGCCCGCCATCCCGACCGGCTTCAGCTCTACTCGTTGCCGACGCCGAACGGTGTCAAGGTGTCGATCATGCTGGAGGAAACGGGCCTGGCCTACGAGGCGCATCGCGTCGACTTCGATGCGCAGGAGCAGATGTCGGCCGAGTTCGGCTCGATCAGCCCGAACCGCAAGATCCCGGCCATCCTCGACCCGGACGGGCCGGGCGGCAAGCCGCTGGCCTTGTTCGAGTCGGGGGCGATCCTGATCTATCTCGCCGACAAGACCGGGCAGCTCGTGCCGCGCGATCCGGCGCGGCGCTACGAGACGATCGAGTGGTTGATGTTCCAGATGGCGGGCATCGGTCCGATCTTCGGCCAGGTCGGCTTCTTCAACAAGTTCGCCGGCAAGGCGTGGGAAGACAAGCGCCCGCTCGAGCGCTACGTCGCCGAATCGAAGCGCCTGCTCGAGGTGCTGCAGCGGCAGCTTGCCGGCCGGGCCTGGATCATGGGCGACGAATACACGATCGCCGACATCGCCACCTTCCCGTGGGTGCGCAACCTGATCGGCTTCTACGGCGCCGGCAAGCTCGTCGGGATCGACGAATTTCCCGACGTCACCCGCGCGCTGGGTACCTTCCTCGACCGGCCGGCCGTCGCGACAGGCTTGATCGTCCCGGCGGCTGGTGCCTGATCGACGGTGCTCGATCGTCACCCCGCCGACGGTTCGGCGCCGCGACTGCTCGTCGTGTGCCTGTCGCGCAGCTCGCGCTTGAGCACCTTGCCGATCGCGCTGCGCGGCAATTCGTCGACATAGTGCAAGCCGGCGAGGCGCTGCGTCTTGCCGACGCGCGCGTTGAACCAGGAAAGCACCTCCGCTTCGCTCGCCGCGGCGCCGGACTTCGCGACGACGAAGGCGACCGGAGTTTCGCCCCATTGCTCGGACGGCACGCCGACCACCGCGACGTCGCCGACGCCCGGGTGTTCGCGCAGCGTGGCTTCGAGATCGCTCGGGTAGATGTTGAAGCCGCCGCTGATGATCATGTCCTTCTTGCGATCGAGCAGCGTGAGGAACCCGTCTGCGTCGAAGCGGCCGATGTCGCCGGTGCGGATGAAGCGCTCGCCCTCGGGGCTGAACCACTCGGCATCGCGCGTCCTCCCGGGCTGCCGGTGGTAGCCGATCATCATCGATGCCGAGCGGCCGATCACCTCGCCCATCGCGCCGCGCTCGACTTCGCGGCCTTCGTCGTCGATCAGGCGGATGTCGTGCCCTTCCATCGGCTGGCCCACGGTGTGCAGCTTGTCGCGGTGCTCGTGGGCAACCAGAGCGCAACTGCCGCCGCCTTCGGTCATGCCGTAGAACTCGACCAGGCCACCCGGCCAGCGCCCCAGCACGTCGGCCTTGAGCGCCGCGGCGAACGGGGCACTGGTGCAGAACTTCATCCTGAACGACGACAGGTCGAAGCGTTCGAACTCGGTCAGCGCCATCAGCCGCTGGTATTGCACCGGAACGAGCATCGTGTGCGTTGCCCGGTGCTGCTCGGCCAGCCGGAGGTATTCGGCCGCATTGAACTTCGGCATCAGGACAACCGTGCCACCCCAGGCCAGCGTCGGCAGGAAGACGACCAGCGTCGTGTTCGAGTACAGCGGCGTGGCGAGCAGGGTCGTGCTGCCTGGCCCGTAGCCGTATGCGTCGCCGCCGCGGCGAACCTGGGCCCAGCGCATCGCATGCGGCTGGACGATGCCCTTGGGCGTTCCGGTCGTTCCCGACGAATAGATGATGTTGAAGGCCCAGTCCGGGCCGGGCGAGACGGGCGTCGCGACGGCACCGGGCGGCGCCAGCCAGCGATCCAGGTCGAGGCCTGTGGACGAGCCGTCGAGCGCCACGCGCGCGACCGCGGCCGTGCCGGCGGGGCCGAAGCCCTCGGCCGCTGCGGCATCGAGGAACAGCAGCTTGGCGCCCGAGTCGCTCAGCATGCCGCTCAGGCTCTTGCTCGTTTCGCCCGGCGCCAGAGGCGCAACGACGACGCCGGCGCGCAAGGCGCCGAGAAAGATCGCCGCGTAGTTCACCGAGGCGCTGGCGCAGACAGCAATTGCATCGCGCGCCTGCACGCCGTCGCGCTGCAGGCTGGCGGCCACACGGTCCATCAACGCGTCTAGGGCGCCATAGCTGAGCGTGTGCCCGGGGTCGACCAGCGCCGCGTGGTCCGGGTCGCGCCGCGCGTGTTTGCCAATCAGGTCGGCGACGCGGCCGAACTCCTCATCGAACGGGGTGGCGATGCTGTCCAAGGTGCCTTTCGTCGTCTCGGCAATGCGCGCCGCTTCAACATTCTGTTACATTGCAAAAACAGCTCGTGAGAGCAATGCAAGGAGACCATCATGAGCGGAGCCGTACACGCCCAGAAGTACCAGGAATCCAGGATCGAAGACGAGCCCATTCTCGGCTCGGTGCTGACCTTTCCGGATGGGCGGATCCAGCCGCTGACTTTCACGGAAAAGGTTCTCGTCTTCCTGCGCCTGACCAACGCCAAGCTGCTCGAGGCCCGCTATCTCAAGCGGGCCAATGCCTGAGTAGCTCGCGCTAGCCCCTACCGCTCGCGTCGAGCGGTCGCCTCGACCGAGGCCCCGACCCGCTCGAAGCATGACGGGCCGGCACCGGGCCGATCGTTCGCGCGTCCGGCGATCCTGCCCGTATGATCCAAGTCGTCGTCAACCCGCGCCCGCAGGAGCTTCTCGTGACCCAACGCACTCGTCGAACATTCATGATCCAGGCGGTCGCCGCCGGTGTCGTCCTCGGCGCATCGCGCGCCCAGGCGCAGGCGAAGCTCGATGAAGCCGATCCGGCTGCGGTCGCGCTCGGCTACAAGGCCGACACGACGAAGGTCGACGCGAAGAAGTACCCCAATCACGCGGCGACGCAAGACTGCGCCAACTGCCAGCTGTTTCAGGGCAAGGCGAAAGATCCGCTGGGCCCGTGCCCGCTGTTCGCGGGCAAGCAGGTTGCCGCGACGGGCTGGTGCAGCGCCTGGAACAAGAAGGCCTGAGCCCGCCGAAGTAGCGGGCGTTCTCGCCCGTCGCTCAGGGCCGCTGCAAACGTCGCTGCAGGAAGCGCGGCCCCGTCAGCCAGCCGAACCAGGCGGCCAGTCGATGTGCCGTGCTTCGACGTGCCGGTTCGGCAAATCCGACGGGTAGCCGAACCTTCGCCGAGGCGGCCTCGCCTCGCGGCACCGATCGGCGACCCGGCGCATGCTCTGCATCGACACGCAGCTCGCCCGGCAAGGTCGGCCGACTCACTGCCGGATTGCGGGGAAGAACGGGCCGATGGACGACGAGCAGGATCGGCTCGAGCCACTC
>DATMGW010000459.1:0-3050 GCA_035555295.1 Caldimonas sp. | reverse complement strand
GCCGCGATCCGTGACGACCTGCGCGCCGTCCTGGCGACGGCTGTCGAACCCGATGGCCTGGTCTTCGACGTTGCAGGCATGCGCTTGGAGGCGATCCGGGCCGAAGACGAATACGCGGGCACCCGAGCGATGCTCCAAGCGCGCTGCGGCACCGCGCGTCTCTCGCTTCAGATCGACATGGGCCTCGGTGACGCGGTGTGGCCCCAACCGGAGGAGTGCGTCTACCCTGCGCTCCTCGACCTCCCGGCGCCAACGGTACTCGCCTACCCGCGTGATGCCGTGGTCGCGGAGAAGCTCGAAGCCCTGGTGGTTCTCGGCGACCGGAACAGCCGGATCAAGGACTTCTTCGACCTGTACCACCTTGCCTGCCACTTCGAGTTCGAGCGGGACCGGCTCGCGGAGTCGATCGAGCGGACCTTTGCGAGGCGAGGAACACCGGTGACGAGCGTCGCGCCGATCGAGCTGACGCGGGAGTACTGGGAGAATCCATCACGCCCGGCGCAGGTGGCGGCCTTCGCTCGGCGAGCACGGCTGACGGTCCCGGCCGGGTTTGCCGACGAGTTCACTCGGATTCTGGGCGCCTTTATGTTGCCGGTACTCGATGATCTGCGACGGGGCGAGCGGCGCGTCGGAACGTGGCAGCCCGGCGGACCGTGGCGATGAACGCGCGCCAGCTTCCAGGTCCCGTGGGCTGAGAGCCTAGGTCGCTTACCACGAACTGACGAGTGGTCCGATCGCGTCTTCGACCGCGGCGAGGACGTCGCAGCGCTCCACCGCGGCCATCATCGCGTTGTGGTCGGCGAAGAGGGGGCGGTCCAGCTCGAGGTGCTCGACGACGGCGCGCACCGCGGCCTTGGCGGCGCGGGTGCCGGCGCCGGGCGTGAACTCGCGGAAGTCGAGCGCCTGCGCCGCGGCGATCATCTCGATGCCGAGCACACCGAAGGCGTTCGTCAGGATCTGCTTGGTCTTCAGCGCCGCGTTCATCCCCATGCTGACGAAGTCCTCCTGGTCGGCCGCCGCCGGGATCGACTGGACGAACGACGGCGCCGAGAGGATGCGCTGCTCGACGATCAGCATGTCGGCGGTGTACTGCGAGAGCATGTGGCCGGAGAACATCCCCGCGCCCTTGGTGAGGAACGCCGGCAGCCCAACCGAGAGGGCGGGGTTCAGCAGGCGGTTGAGGCGGCGCTCGGAGAGCACCGACACCATGGTGACCCCGGCGCCGACGGTGTCGAGCGGCAGCGACACCGGCGTCCCCTGGAAGTTGGCGCCGGTCAGCACGCGGTTCTCCTCGGCGACGAAGATCGGGTTGTCGGCGACGCCGTTGAGCTCGATCTCGAACTGCTTCCTCGCGTACGCCATCATGTCGCGCAGCGCGCCGATCACCTGCGGCGTCGCGCGCATCGAGTAGGCGTCCTGCACCTTGACCTTGAGCTTGCCGGTGACGAGGTCGGAGCCGTCCATGACCTTGCGCAGGTTGGCGGCGCAAGTCACGGCGCCGGAGAAGCCGCGCAGCTCGTGCACCATCGCCTGGTACGGTTTCATGTTGGCGAGCAGCGCCTCGAGCGACATCGCGGCCGCGATCTCGGCCTGCTTGATCCAGCGCTCGATGTCGTGCAGCAGCAGGCAGCCGATGCCGGTGATCAGGTTGGAGCCGTTGATCGCGGCGAGGCCGTCGCGCGCCTGCAACCCCGGCACCGGCACGCCGGCCAGCTCCATCGCCTTCGCGGTCGGCATGCGCTCGCCGCGGTAGAACGTCTCCCCCTCGCCCATGAGCGAGAGCGCGAGCTGGCTCATCGGCGCGAGGTCGCCACACGCCCCGACGCTGCCCTTCTCGCACACCACCGGGGTGACGCCGGCGTTGAGCAGCGCGACGTAGGTGAGCGGGATCTCCGGGCGGCAGCCGGAGTAGCCGCGGGCGTGGACGTTGACGCGCGAGACCATCGCCGCGCGCACGTGCTCAACCGGCGCGGGCGCGCCGATGCCGGCGGCGTGGTTGTAGATCAGGTAGCGTTGGAACTGCTGGACCTGCTCGTCGGAGAGCACGACCTCGGAGAACTCGCCGATGCCGGTATTGACGCCGTACATGATCTCGTGCGCCGAGATCTTCCGCTCGAGCATGGCGCGGCACGTCTTGATGCGCTCGACCGCGGCGGGCGAGAGTTCGACCTTCTCGCCGTGGCGCGCGACGTTGACGACGTCCTCGATGGTCAGGCGCTGTCCGTCCAGGGTCACAGGCATGGGTGGATCCTTCCCGGCCGGGCCGCCGCCCGACCGAATGATGCGCGGCAATAATACCGACTTTTCACAAGCGGGGTGCGAGCCGCCCCTGACGGCTCACCCCGGCAGGCCAGCGTCCTCAGCGGCCAGGCGGGCGATCCCCGACCAGTCGATCGCGCCCATGCCGCGCCCCACGGCCGCGAGGAAGCGATCGTGCAACGTGCTTGCGAAAGGCATCGGCACCGACCTCGCATCCGCGGCGGCGAGCGCGAGGCGCATGTCCTTGAGGCCGAGCGCCAGGGCGAAGCCGGCGGGCTCGAAGCGCTGCGCGGCGATCGCGCCGCCGTAGTTCTCGACGACGGGCGAGCGGAAGAGGGCGTTCATCACCGTCATGAACGTGCCGGGATCCACCCCCCAGGCGCGCGAGAGCACCTGGGCCTCGGCCAGGGCTTCGATCACCGACGCGAGCATGAAGTTGCCGGCGACCTTCACCACGTTGGCAGCCTCGGGCTCGCGCCCGGCGACGAAGACCCCCTGCCCGATCGCGTCGAACGCGGGACGGCAGGCGGCGATCGCGGCCTCGTCGCCGGCCGCAACGATCCACAGCTTGGCCGCGGCGGCCGCTTCCGGTCGGCCGAACACGGGCGCCGCCACGTAGCGCTGGCCGGCGGCAGCGTGGGCGGCGGCGAGCCGGCGCGAGAGGGCGGCCGAGATCGTGCTCATCGAGGCGTGCACCGCGTCGCGCGGCAGCGCGCCGAGGAGGCCATCCGCTCCGAGCACGACCTGCTCGACCGCTGCGTCGTCGGCCAGCATCGTGACCGCGACTTCCG
>DATMGW010000458.1:0-3229 GCA_035555295.1 Caldimonas sp. | reverse complement strand
TGCGGCCCGCCACCACGAATCCCATGGACAACGCCCGCTTCGGGCAGACCCAGTTCCAGGAGCGGCTCACCTTCCAGCGCGGCCTCGAAGGCGAGCTGACGCGCTCGATCACTTCTCTGGCCGCCGTCGAGACAGCGCGCGTCCACCTGGCGCTGCCGAACCAGAACGGCTTCTTCCGCGAGCAGCAAAAGCCCAGCGCCTCGGTGCTGCTGACGCTGCACGCCGGCCGCACGCTCGACCGGGCGCAGATCGCGGGCATCGTCCACCTGGTGTCGTCGAGCGTGCCCGAGATGAGCCCGAAGGCGGTCAGCATCCTCGACCAGACCGGCGCGCTCCTCACCGGTGCCGGCGAAGGCCCGCAGACCGGCCTCGACGCGCAGCAGTTGCAGTACGTCGCGCAGATCGAAGGCGGCTACACCAAGCGCATCCGCGAGCTGCTCGAGCCGATCGTCGGCGCCGACAACCTGCGCGCCACCGTCGCCGCCGACATCGACTTCTCGCAGACCGAGGCGACCTCGGAAGAATTCAAGCCGAACCAGGGCGCCGACGCGACGATCGCGATCCGCAGCCAGCAGACGAGCGAGCAGGGCGCGGGCTCGGCCGGCGCGCTGCCGAGCGGAGTTCCCGGTGCGGCGTCGAACCAGCCGCCGGTCGCGGCGACGGCGCCGCTGACCGGCGCCTCGCAGCCGCTGCAGGGCGCGCCGCTCTCGGGCGCGGTCGGGCCGAGCGGCCGGCGCGAAGCGGTGACGAACTACGAGGTCGACAAGACGGTCCGCGTGACGAAGAACGCGAGCGGCAACGTCAAGCGGCTGAACGCCGCCGTCGTCGTCAACAACCGCACCGTCGTCGACCCGCGCGGCAAGTCGACGCAGGTGCCGCTCTCCTCCGAAGAGATCGAGAAGCTCACGACGCTGGTGCGCGAATCGATCGGCTTCAACAAGGAGCGCGGCGACTCGGTCAAGGTCATCAACGCGCCGTTCAAGGTCGACCCCGTCGCGACCGTCGACGCGCCGTTCTGGAAGAGCCCGGAGCTGATCGACCTGGTCCGCGCCGCGGCGCTGCCGACCGGTCTGGCGATCGTCGCCCTGCTCGTCTTCTTCGGGCTCGTTCGGCCGGCCGTCAAGACGGCGTTCGCTGCGCCGCGCGCCCTGCCGCGAAGCACCCGCATCGACGCCGTCGTTGGCGACGAACAGACCCTCGAAGCATTGCCCGCACCTGCCTACCTGCGCCAGCTCGAAGGCGCCAAGGCGATGGCCAAGGAGAACCCCGCAGCGGTCGCCGGGATCGTCCGCGGCTGGGTCGGCGGCCAGACCGCGTAGGCATTTTCGAGCGAACGAAAGAGCGAGCGCATGGACGAAACCGGACTCGAAGACTCGGCCATCCTTCTGATGTCGCTCGGCGAGGAAGAGGCGGCGAACGTGTTTCGCCATCTGTCGCCGCGCGAAGTGCAAAGCCTGGGCGAGACGATCGCCCGCATGACCTCGGTGCCCAAGCAGCGGCTCGACGGCGTGCTCGAGAAGTTCGCGACGATCGCCTCGGCGCAGAGCTCGCTCGTCGCCGACACCGGCGGCTACGTGCGCAACGTGCTGAAGAAGGCGCTCGACGAGGACAAGGCGAACCTGCTCATCGACCGGATCCTGCAAAGCGGCGACATCTCGGGAATCGAGGGCCTGAAGTGGATGGACGCGGCGTCGATCGGCGAGATGCTGCGCCACGAGCACCCGCAGATCGTCGCCGCCGTGCTCGTCCATCTCGATTCCGACCAGGCCGCCGCCGTCCTGAAGACCTTCAGCGAGCGGCAGAGGAACGAGGTGCTCGTCCGCGTCGCGACGCTCGACGGCATCCAGCCTTCGGCGCTGAAGGACCTCAACGAGGTGATGAGCAAGATGCTCGCAGGCGGCGAGCAGTCGAGGAAGGCCCCGCTCGGCGGCGTGAAGAGCGCGGCCGACATGATCAACCTGATGGGAACGAGCATCGAGACCGCCGCGCTCGACTACATCCGCGAAGCCGACAACGACCTCGCGCAGTCGATCATGGACAACCTGTTCACCTTCGACGACCTCGATCGCGTCGACGACAAGGGGCTGCAGGCGCTGCTCAAGGAAGTGCAGAGCGAGTCGCTCGTCATCGCGCTCAAGGGCGCCAAGCCCGAGATCCGCGAACGGATCTTCAAGAACATGTCGACGCGCGCCGCCGAGACGCTGCGCGAGGAGCTCGATTCGCGCGGCCCGGTGCGCGTCGCCGAGGTCGAGGCCGAACAGAAGGAGCTGCTCAAGGTCGTGCGCCGGCTCGCCGAAGAAGGCCAGCTCGTGCTCGGCGGCGGCAGCAGCGACGACTTCCTGTGATGAGCGCCTCGAAGCCGCGCAACGTTCCGCCGCCAACGGACGGCGCGCGCGCGAACCCGTACGCGCGCTTCATTCCGCGCGAGGAGGTGAGCTCGTTCGCCGCCTGGGCGCTCGGCGACATCTCGGCGGCACCGGGCGCGGCGAACGCGCCCCGCGCCCGCCGCGCAAGCGACCAGGCGAAGGCCGTCGACCCGGCCGAGCTCGTCGCCCAGCAGCAGCGCGCGGCGCGCCAGTCGGGCTACCAGGACGGCTACCGCGACGGCCTCGTCGCCCTCGAAGGATTCAAGCAGAGCTTCGCGGCGCAGACGACGGCGCAGGTCGGCGCGCTTGTCGCGTCGATCGGCGGCGAGCTCGACGCCCTGCAGCAGGAGATGGCGAAGAGCCTCGCCGCGGCGGCGACGCAGCTGGCGCGTCGCATCGTCAGGAGCGAGCTGGCAGCGCGGCCTGACTGCGTCACCCACGTTGCCGAGCAGGCGATCGACGCGCTGCTGCAGAGCGCGCGCCACATCACGGTCCGCGTCCACCCCGACGACCACGTCCTGGTCGCGGCGGGCGCCGGGGAAACGCTCGCGGCGCGCGGCGCGCGGCTCGTCGCCGATGCGCAGATCGCGCGCGGCGGCTGCAAGGTCGACTCCGACATCGGCGGCGTTGACGCGACGATCGAGGAGCGCTGGCGCCGCGCCGCCGCCGCGCTCGGCTGCGACGACGCGTGGAGCGACGGCGCCGGGCCCGAAGCGGGCGGCTCGCCGCAAGCGGCGCCATGATCCCCGACTCCCGGCTCGCGGCAACGAGCGCCACCGAGAAATGGCGACGCTACCTCGCCGACCTGGAAAGCTTCGCTGCCGACCCGCTGCCGCTCGAGACGCACGGCCGGCTCGTCCGCG
>DATMGW010000457.1:0-2558 GCA_035555295.1 Caldimonas sp. | reverse complement strand
GGCCGCCGATCAATGCGCCGCGCTCGTCAAGAGCAGCGGCGCGATCGCGCCCGCCATCATGACGCCGAAATCGCTTCGCGTTCCGGCGACCGCGGCCTCGGCGCCGCAGCGAAGCTAGGCCTTGCGCTCGCTGCTGCGCAGCGCGCCTTCGCCCTTCGAGTGCGACTTGCCGATCTTCTCGGCCGCCTTCATCTCGCGGGCCTGCTCGGCCGACTGCGGCGCCGCTTCGTGCGCCGCCTGCTCGACCTTTCCCGATTCGGCGAATTCCTTCGCCGCCTTGTCGTAGCGGCGCGCGGCGTCGTAGTCGCCTTCGCCTTGCACCGGGTCATTCTTCGTCGGGGTCGTCATGTCGTTGCTCCTGGATGCGGATCAAGCGGCGCCGCCGTGCCGGCGGCGTCCGGGTCTCAGGCCGCGAGTGCCTGGTCGCCCTCGACGATCTCCTCGGTGACGACGTCGAAGGTGAGCAGGGTGTTCGGGCCGAAGCACATGGTGAGCGGCACGTCGCCGGCGTCGCGGCCGCGCGCCATGACGATGCGGCCGATGCGGCGCTGGTTGTGCCGGGCATCGAAGGTGTACCAGCGCTCGCCGAGGAAGACCTCGAACCAGGCGCTGAAATCCATCGGCCCGGGCAGCGGCTCGACGCCGATGTCGCCGAGGTAGCCGGTCGTGTAGCTCGCCGGGATGTTCATGCAGCGGCACAGCGTGATCGCCAGGTGCGTGAAGTCGCGGCAAACGCCCCGACGCTCGCGGTAGGCGTCGAGCGCGGTGCGCGTCGGCCGCGCCGACTTGTAGTCGAAGCGCCATCGACGTGGCGACGCCCAGTTCGATGTCGAAGCCGATCCGGATGAGCATGTGGCAGTACTCCCGCGCGCGGTCTCCCGAACCGCAGCCGAAGGGTGTCGCGGCGACGCTTCCACGCGCGTCCGACGGTGGCGATGCGCGTCGTAGGAAAGTGTCGCGGCGAGTGGCGCCGAGCGAAGTAGGCAACGTCCGACGACAGAGAGCGCGCTCCACTGGCGCTCGCGTCCCCCGGCCGCATCTACGCTTGTCCCAGGAGACTCGCACATGGCAATGCTGACGGCCGGGATCGACCGATTCGTTCGCTGGTTCTTCGATTCATCGCCCGAGGGCGAGGTGATCGGCGGTCGTTCGGGCGGGCCTCGGCGGAGCGCCGAGCTGTCGCCGCACGGCGAGATCGCGCGCCGTAGCGCGCTCGTCATCGCCGCCGCCATCGCCATTGCCCTGCTCGGCGTCTTCTACAGCGTCGTCGCCGGCGCGGTCGATCGCGCCGCGATCAAGCGTTCCCAGGCGGGCGTCGAAACCGTCGCCTGGCGTGGGCCGGCCGGGGGCCTGGCACGGCCGGCAAACTTCGCGGCCCGCAAAGTCTCGCTCGCCCGGGCGACCAACTGAATTTGCGCGCGGAGCCTCGGGTCCGCGCAGCCCCTTGATAATCGTCGCCGGAAAGCGGCGGGGGCGGAGATTCGATGGGTCGTGCAGAAAACTCGCTGGTCGTTTGCGAGCAGTGCGGAAAGGCGCATCGCTGGTCCCCGCTCGCGCCGGGCGCGCGGGCCGTCTGCGTGCGGTGCGAGGCGGTCATCGGCCGCGGCCATCGCCACGCCCTGCCGGCCGTGCTCGCCCTGACGCTGACGGCGGCGGTCGCTTTCGCCATCGGCCTCAGCACCGACGTGCTGACGCTGGAGCTGCGCGGGAACTCCGAAGCATCGACCTTGCCCGAAGCGATCGTCGAGACGTGGCGCCAGGGCCAGGAGTTCATCGCTGCGATTGCGGCGCTCACGTCGATCGTCGCTCCCGCCCTCTTCATTGCCTTGCGTCTGTACGTGCTGTTTCCACTGGCCGCAGGGCGCGTGCCGCGCGGCTTCGCGTTGTGCGTGCGAACGCTGCATCACGCCGGCCACTGGAGCATGGTCGAGGTGTTCACGATCGGCGTGCTCATTTCGCTCGTCCGCCTCGCCGGCCTGGCCGACGCGGCGCCCGGACCGGGTCTGTTCGCGCTCGGCGCGGTGACCTTCTTGTTCGCGGCGATTGAATCGGCTGGCCTCAAGCACCTGTGGTGGCAGGTCCAATGAGCGGCACCGTCGCGTACGCCACGACGGCCGAGGAGGGCGGCAACGAGCCGCATCTGCTCGGCTGCGAAAGCTGCGGCCTCGTCTCCGTCAATGCGCTGGCCGGCCGCGCTGGCGACGACCTCCTCCAGCACTGCTCGCGCTGCGGCCACGTGCTTCGCGCGCGAAAGCCGATGAGCGTGCAGCGCACCTGGGCCTGCGTCATCGCTGCCGCGGTGCTCTACGTTCCAGCGAACGCCTTGCCGGTCATGGTCACGACGTCGGCGCTGCAGCGCGACGAGCACACGCTGCTCGGCGGAATCCACGAGCTCTGGCTCGACGGCTCGTGGGGGCTGGCGCTGATCGTCTTCATCGCCAGCATCGCCGTGCCGGTGCTGAAGATTTCGGTGCTCGCCCTGCTCGCCTGGAGCGTCGAGCGGGCGCCCGACTGGCGCCGTCTCGAGCGCGCCCGGCTCTATCGGCTGATAGATGCGG
>DATMGW010000456.1:0-5585 GCA_035555295.1 Caldimonas sp. | reverse complement strand
CCGATACCGCCGTCGCGGACCCTGGCGAGGTCGGCGAGGCGGGTGGTGCGACCCGCTTCGCTGTCGGCGCTGGCCCGCGTGTCGAGCAGCACCAGACGCTGCAGCCGCGCTGCCGCCCGGCGAATGACCTCGAACGCCAGGTAGCCGCCGAGCGACAGGCCGATCAGCGTGAAGCGCGGCGGTGCTTCGGCCAGCAGCGCCGCGGCCATCGCCGGCAACGAGTCGTGGTTGCGCGAGACGAAGACGCGGCAGTCGTACGCGGCGCCGAGGGCGTCGACCTGAGCCGCGTAGAGGCGCCCGTCGCACAGATGCGCGCAGGCGAAGACCAGACACGGGCGCGACTCGGGCCTCGTCGTGTTCGTCGTCATTGCCGGATCTCCAGGAGGAGGGTCGCTCGAAAGGCAGGCCGCCTCAGAACATCAGCCTCGGCAGCCACAGGCTGATCACCGGCACGTAGGTGATGATCAGCAGGAACACGAGCAGCACCGAGGTCCAGGGCAGCGCCGCGCGGACGACCTGCCCGATAGACATGCCGGTGATGCCCGAGGTGACGAACAGGTTGAGCCCGACCGGTGGCGTGATCATGCCGATCTCGAGATTGACGACCATGACGATGCCCAGGTGGACCGGGTCGATACCGAGGCGCGAGGCGATCGGAAAGAGGATGGGCGCCAGGATCAGGATGATGCCGGTCGGCTCCATGAACATGCCGGCGACGAGCAGCAGCAGGTTGACGACGATCAGGAACTGCCACGGCGCCATGCCCCAGCCGACGATCATCCCGGCCACCGTCTGCGGGATCCGCTCGGTGGTCAGCACATGCGCGAAGAGCAGGGCGTTGGCGACGATGAACATCAGCATCACCGTCACCTTGCCCGAATCGAGAAGGACCCGCGGCACGTCCTTCATGCCGATGTCGCGGTAGACGAAGACGGCGATGCAGAAGGCATAGAGCGCCGCGACCGCCGCCGCCTCCGTCGGCGTGAAGACGCCGCCGTAGATGCCGCCCAGGATGATGACGATCAGCATCAGGCCCCACAGCGAATCGCGTCCCGAGACGAGGACGTCGCGCAGCGAAGCGCGCGGCTGCTGCGGCAGCTTGAGGGCGCGGGCGCGCACGTAGATGACGGCCATCAGCATCAGGCCGAGCACGATCCCCGGGATCACGCCGGCCATGAAGAGCTTGCCGACCGAGGTCTCGGTGGCGGCGCCGTAGACGACCATGACGATCGACGGCGGGATCAGGATGCCCAGCGTTCCGGCGTTGCAGATGACGCCGGCGGCGAAGCGCTGCGGATAGCCGGCCTTGACCATGCCGGCGATGACGATCGAGCCGACCGCGACGACGGTCGCCGGCGACGATCCCGAGACCGCAGCGAACAGCATGCAGGCCATCACCGAGGCCATCGCCAGGCCGCCGTGGAGGTGGCCGATGCAGGCGTTGGCGAAGCGGATCATCCTCTTGGCGACGCCGCCGGTCGTCATGAACGTGCCGCCGAGAATGAAGAACGGGATCGCGAGCAACGTGAACTGCTCCGAGGTCTCGTACAGCGCCAGCGACAGCGAGGCGAGCGAGTCCTGCGCGAACACGAGGATCATCAGGATCGACGACAGCCCGAGCGCGACGGCGACCGGCATGCCGAGGACGAGGAAGGTGGCAAGCAGCGCGAACAGGAGGAGCGTGTTCACGGCCCGCCTCCTCGCGGCGGCTCGCCTTCGTAGAGTTTCATCGCCTCGGCCGCCTCGTCGCCGAGGAAGGTCGCCTGCTCGCCGCGGGCCAGCTTGAAGAGCGCCTGGGCGAAGCGGAATCCCAGCAGCACGAAGCCGATCGGCAGCACCAGGCGCGGTATCCACTGCGCCACCGGAAGGTCTTCCATCAGGATGCCGACTTCGTGCATCTTGCGCACGTACTGCCAGCCGCCGATCGTGACGATGGCGGCGTAGACGATGCAAAGCGTCGACGCGACCATGCCGACGATCCGCGCCGCCTGCGGACGCAGCGTCTTGACGAGCGAGTCGATGCCGATGTGGGCGCCGACGCGAACGCCGTACGACATGCCGATGAAGATCAGCCATGCCGCCATGACGCCCGTCAGCTCGAGCGCCCAGGTGAAGCTGTAGTTGAAGACGTAACGCGCGACGACCTGCGCGAACGTGAGCAGCGTCATCGCCGCCATCAGGAAGGAAATCAGGCCCTCTTCGAGCCGTTCGAGCCAGCGCATGGTCAGGTCAGGGCACGCGACGGGGTCGCGCCTCGACCGCTACTTGTTCGATTTCACGGCGGCGTCGATCAGGTCGGTCCCGATGTCGGCCTCGAACTTCTTCCACACCGGCTCCATCGCCTTGCGCCAGGCTGCCAGGTCGTCCTTGCCGAGCTTCTGGATCTTCGCCTTGCCGCCCTCGGCGATCCGTTTGCGGTCGCCCTCGTTGATGTCGTTGGCGAGCTTGTTGCCGTACGCGGTCGCTTCGACCATCGCTTCCGAGAGGCCTTTCCTCACGTCCGCGGGCAGGCCGTCCCACCACTTCGAGTTGGTCACGACCATGTAGTCGATGACGCCGTGGTTGGTCTCGGCAATCGTCTTCTGGACTTCGTAGAACTTCTGCGAATAGATGTTCGACCAGGTGTTCTCCTGGCCGTCGACGACGCCGGTCTGCAGCGCCTGGTAGACTTCGCTGAAGGCCATCTTCTGCGGGTTCGCGCCGAGCGCCTTGAACTGCGCTTCGAGCACGTCGGACGCCTGGATGCGGAACTTCAGGCCTTTGACGTCCTCCGGGCGCTTGAGCTGGTCCTTGTCGGTCGACAACTCCTTCATGCCGTTGTGCCAGTACGCGAGGCCGCGCAGGCCGCGGTTCGTCATCGACTCGAGCAGCGCCTTGCCGAGCGGGCCGGACTGGAAGCGGTCGACCGCCTCGACGTCGTCGAACAGGAAAGGCAGGTCGAAGACCTGGAGCTTCTTCGTGTAGCGGTCGAACTTGGAGAGCGACGGCGCGATGAACTGGACATCGCCGAGGAGCAGCGCCTCGAGCTCCTTGGCGTCGCCGTAGAGCTGCGAGTTCGGGAAGACCTGCACCTGGACCTTGCCGGGCAGCTTCTTCTCGGCCAGTTCCTTGAACTTCAGGGCAGCCTGGCCCTTGGGCGTGTTGTCGGCGACGACATGGCTGAACTTGATGATCATCTGTGCCTGTGCGGCGCCGGCCGAAAGCAGGAGTGCGAGCGCCGCCGCGGCGATGGTTGCGAAGACCTTCATCCTTCTGACTCCTTGCGCTCTTCCTGCGCGTTGCGAGGGCCTGCGCGTTGCGCCGGTGCGTCGTGGCCGCGACCGTAGCGGATCGGAGCACCGCCGCGCAATTCGCGTCAACCCGGGACGGGACTCTGCGCGAGCGGCGGTCGGGCGATCGGCCGCACCGTCTCGTAGGCGCGTGCCGCGCGCAGCACGAGCGCGTCGCCGAACATCGGGCCGACGAGCTGCAACCCGATCGGCAGCCCTTCGCTCGTCAGCCCGCACGGGATCGTGCAGGCCGGCTGCTGCGTCAGGTTGAAGGGATAGGTGAAGGGCGTCCAGCCGAGCATCGCCGCCGGGTCCATCGGCGAGTGCCCAGCCGGGCGCGCGTCGAACGCCGGCACCGCGACCGCGGGCGTGGCGAGCAGGTCGAAGCGCTGCATGAACTGGCGCATCTGCGAGCCGAGCTCGCCGCGGCGCAGGTTCAGGCGATGGACGTCGAGAGCGCCGAGCTTCGAGCCGAGCTCGGCCTCGGCCCGGAAGTCGGGATCGACGACGCGCTGCTGCTCGGCAGTCAGGCCGCTCCAGATCGCCCACGTCCCCGCGAACCAGAGACCGGTCGTGATCTCGATCGGGTCGGCGAATCCGGGATCGGTCGCTTCGACATGCGCGCCGAGCGCTTCGAGTTCGCGCACCGCCACGGTGACCGCGGCGGCAACTTCGGGGTGGATGTTCCGCGCATAGCCAAGGGCCGGCGAGTAAGCGATGCGCAGGCCGCGGATTCCGCCCTCCAGGCCTTCGAGATAGTCGCTCGGGTCGGGCGGCAGCGAAGTCCAGTCGCGCGCGTCGGGGCGCTTCAGTACGTTCATCAGCAGCGCCGCGTCGGCGACGCTCATCGTGTGCGGCCCGAGATGCGCGACCGTGCCCATCGGCGACAGCGGGTACGCGGGGACGCGGCCGAAGCTCGGCTTCAGGCCGAAGTTGCCGCAGAACGCCGCCGGAATGCGCACGCTGCCGGCACCGTCGGTGCCGACCGAGAGCGGCCCCATTCCCGAGGCGACGGCGGCGGCCGTTCCGCCCGACGAGCCGCCGGGCGTCTTGGCCGGGTTCCACGGGTTGCGCGTGATTCCGGTCAGCGGCGAATTGGTCTCGCCCTTGCAGCCGAACTCTGGCGTCGTCGTCTTGCCGAGGATCACCGCGCCGGCTTCGCGCAAGCGCGCCGCGGCCGGCGAGTCGACGTCCCAGGGCTGCAACGGATCGACCGTGCGCGAGCCGCGCAGCGTCGGCCAGCCCTTGGCGAGGAGGAGGTCCTTGATCGAGGCAGGCACGCCGTCGAGCTCGCCGTACGGCGCGCCGCGCGCCCAGCGCGCTTCGCTCTCACGCGCCGCGGCCAGCGCCTGCTCGGGAGCAAGAAAGCAGTAGGCATTGAGCGTCGGCTGGAGACGTCCGATGCGCGCGAGCACGGCCCGTGTCGCCTCGACCGGCGACGCCTTGCGGTCGCGATAGAGCTGCAGCAGGCGCGTCGCGCTGCAGTCGGCGAGGTCGGTGGCGTCGGTCATCGGGGCTCCTTCGTCGCGGGCGGCGGGCGCTGCGCGGCGTCGATGATGATGCACCGGGCACGCCCGGCGTCAAATCGGCGCGCCTGCCGCGATCGGCGAGCTTTGGTACAACCCAAGTTCGTCGTCGCGAGGATGCGCCATGACCGACCCCGCTCGCCCACGCCGGACCGCCGCCGATTTCGATCCCGAGGTGCTGCGCCTGTTCGACAAGTACGTGCACGGCGCGATCGACCGGCGCGTCTTTCTCGAAGGCGCGGCGAAATTCGCCGTCGGCGGCGTCACCGCGGCCGCCCTGCTCGAAGCGCTGAGCCCGAACTTCGCGCTCGCCGAGCAGGTGGCCAGGACCGATCTGCGCGGGAGCGAGCTTCCAGGCCTTCAAATACCCGGGCACGCAGCATGGCTTCAACAACGACACGACCCCGCGCTACGACGCGGCGGCGGCACAGCAGGCCTGGGGGCGAACGATCGCCTTCTTCAACCGGCAGCTGCGCGGAGCCTGAGGCTCGCGCGACAGGCTATCAATGAATCTTGCGATCTTTCTTGAACGACTTCGGCCGGTAGACGTTGCCGTCCCACGTGCCGCCGTCGCGAGCGCGGCGGATCGCCGCTTCGGCCTCGCGCCGGGCGCGCCGGCGCGCCGAAGGCCAGGCGAACACCGCGTCGACGCAGGCCCCGGTACGCCGGCTCCAGCGCGCGATCGCGGCGTCGAAGCGGGCGCGCCGGCGCGGTCCAAGGAAGACGCGCAGCAGCAGCACGAGGCAGGCGGCGACGATCGTGGCAGCGAAGATCTTTTCCAGCATGGGGC
>DATMGW010000455.1:0-6563 GCA_035555295.1 Caldimonas sp. | reverse complement strand
CGCGGCCCGGCCCGCCGCTTCGCCGAAGGCACCGGCCGGAACGAAATCGTTCGAGCAGGTGCTCGCGATGCTGAAGAAGAGGCCGGTCGACCGCCTGCCGCGAAAGCACGCGCGGCTGCTCGCCGACGTCGCGCAGATGATCGGCGTCGATGCCGACGCGCGCGAAGCGCATGCCATGCTCGACCGCCTCGTCGCCAGCGGCAAGGTCTCGCTCGACGCCAGGCGGACGGTCAGCTACGCGCTCTAGATGCCAGCACGCGTTTCTCAGCGGTGAGCGAAAGAATTGCACATGCCGAACCTGCACGATGCCATCGCCAGAGCCGACGGTGACCAGCTTCGGTCTCTTCTGAAGAACTGGACGCCGCCTGCGATCGCCGGCGAGATCCGGATGTTGTCGCCGGTCGAGCAGGCGCTCGTCATTCGCCTCTTGCCGCGCAAGACGGCGGCCGCCACTTTCGAGTTTCTCGACCGGTCGGCGCAGGAAGAACTCCTCAAGGCGATGGGCCAGGCCGAGTTGGGGAGGCTGCTCAACGACATGGCGCCGGACGACAGAACGGGCTTGCTCGACGAATGCCCCGCCGAGGTCACGAAGCAGTTGCTCGCCGTCCTGTCACCGGAAGAGCGTCGCCTTGCACTCTCGCTGCTGGGGTATCCGCGCGGAACGGTCGGTCGGCTGATGAGCCCGCACTACGTTGCGATCAGGGAAGAATGGACCGTCCGGCAGGTACTCGACTACGTGCGCGAGCACGGCCAGGACAGCGAAACCCTGAACGTGCTGTACGTCGTCGACGACCGCGGCGTGCTGATCGACGACATTCGCGTGCGCGAATTCCTGCTCGCTCCGCCGGACAAGCTCGTCTCGCAGATCATGGATCACCGCTACGTGACTCTCAAGGCCAGCGACGCGGAAGACGCCGCGATCGAAATGTTCCAGAAGGAGGATCGCAAGGCCTTGCCGGTCACCGACAGCACGGGCGTGCTGATCGGCATCGTGACCATCGACGACATGCTGACCCTGGCGGAAAGAAGAGCGACGAAGGAGATCCAGAAGATCGGCGGCTCCGAGGCGCTCGACGAGCCGTACATGACGATCAGCATGACGCGGATGGTCAAGAAGCGGGCGGGCTGGCTGGTGATCCTGTTCCTCGGAGAAATGCTCACCGCCACGGCGATGGGCTTCTTCGAGGGCGAGATCGA
This sequence comes from Caldimonas sp., assembly GCA_035555295.1. Classification (GTDB taxonomy): domain Bacteria; phylum Pseudomonadota; class Gammaproteobacteria; order Burkholderiales; family Burkholderiaceae_C; genus Schlegelella_A. The sequence continues at coordinate 5,366 of DATMGW010000455.1, read as the reverse complement.
AAAGGCCGTCGTCCTCGCCCTGTTCGTTCCGCTGATCATCTCGAGCGGCGGCAACTCGGGCTCGCAGGCCACGACGCTTGTGATTCGCGCGCTCGCGCTGCGCGAGGTGATGTTGCGCGACTGGTGGCGAGTGATGCGGCGCGAGGTGTATTCGGGACTGGCTCTCGGCGCGATCCTGGGCACGATCGGCTTCCTGAGGATCTTCGTCTGGTCGCAGTTTTCGACGATCTACGGCGTGCACTACCTGCTCGTGGCGCTCACCGTCGGCGTCTCCCTGATCGGGATCGTCCTGTGGGGCACGCTGGCGGGCTCGATGCTGCCGTTCCTCCTGCGCCGCTTAGGGTTGGACCCCGCGACGTCGTCGGCGCCTTTCGTGGCAACGCTCGTCGACGTGACCGGCCTGGTCATCTACTTCAGCGTCGGCCTCGTGTTCCTGCGCGGAACGCTGCTTTAGCGTCGCCCGCGGAATGCCGTCGTCGCTTCCTCCGTCCGGCCGGCGTAGAGCGCGCGGGCCCGGGCAAAGCGCTGCGGAAGATCTTCGTTGATCCTTCAACCAGTGGGTCGACGCGATGTGGGCGACCGTCTCGCTGGCAGCTCAGCGCTTCGCCTTCGGCTTCGGCGTGAACGCGATGCAGTGGCCGTGCGGGTTGATCGCGCCCTCGACGATTTTGCAGCTGCCCATGGCCGTGGCCGTCTTGCCCGGAACGAACTGGGTGCAGTCGTCGCAGTCCTTGCCTTCGTCGGTACCGGAGTCGACGTAATGCACCCCCGCTTTCGCCAGCTTGCCCGCCGCTTGCGAGGCGCTGCTTCCCGCGGCCCAGACGATCGCGACGCCGGCGATCGTGCCGAGCCCTCGTTGCAGGGCGTCGCGTCGCGAGGGGGCGCCCGTTCGATCGTGCTTCATGAGACGACGAGCATGCCGCTCATGTCCTCATGGCCGGTGCCGCAGAAGACGTCGCAGAGAAATGTGAAGCTGCCGCCCTTGTCGGGCGTGAGCTGCACGCTCGCGGGCTTGCCGGGAACGACGTCGGCGCGCAGGTTGAAGTCGGGCAGGCTGAAGCCCATCGGCACTTCCGGTGCGGTGAGCTGGAGCACGACCGTCTCGCCCTGCTTGACGTGGATCTCGTTGGGCACGTAGACGAATTTCCTCGCGACGATCCTGATCACGCGCGGCTTCGGCGCGGCCAGCGCGAGGGCCGCGACCGAGCTCAGCGCCAGCGCCCCGGCTGCGCCGATCATCGCCCGCCGTCTCTGCGTATCGATGCTCATGCCGTCACGCCTTCGCGACGACCGGGAACTCGGTGAGGACGTACCCGCTGGCCTTCTTCTCGGCCTCGACCTCGCGAAAGCCGAGCCCCTGATAGGGCTGCACCGGATCCCACGGCAGCGGCGTGCGCTTGGGTTGCGAGCCGGCCACCGGCAGGGCGAAGATCAGCGACTTGGCCGAGTGATGCGCGATGTGCCCGGTCATGTGGTGGTGTTCCTGGTGGATGTGGCCGTAGAACACGGTGACGTTGGAGTACGGCATGAGCAGGTCGACCGCCTTGGCGCCGTCGCGAGTCGCCCAGTCCCACTGCGGGTAGAGGTCGAACAGCGGGCGGTGCGTGAAGACGACGATGCGCGCGTCGTTGGCCTGCTTCTTCAGGTCGTCGGCGAGCCAGGCGAGCTGCGCGTCGCCGAGCTGGGCGCCGGGATCGCTGACGTTGTCGAGGACGATGAAGTGCACGCCCTTGTGCTCGAAGGTGTAGTTCGTCGCCCCGAAGAATTCCTTGAAGGCCTTGCCGTTGTCGAGCGCGGCGTCGTGCTCGCCGGGAATGAAGCGCACCGTCTTGACCTTCAGCCCGGCGACGAGGTCGCGCACCTCCGACATGCGCCTGCGGCGCTCCTTGGGATCGTCGGTCGTATGCGTCAGGTCGCCCGTGAAGATCACGAAGTCGGGCGCCTGCGCCAGCGCGTTGACGGACGCGATCGCCTTCGGCAGCGTGCCGCGGGCATCGGGGTTGGGCGGACCTTCGAAGCCCCAGTGCAAATCGGACAACTGGACGAAATAGAAATCGTCGTACGCCGCGCCGGTGGCGTCGGCCGCCTGGGCGGCGCCGTAAAGACCGGGCACGAAGACGGCGCCGCCGACGCCGGCCAACTGCAGGAACTGCCTACGATCGAATGCGCGCATCATTGAGATCCTCCTGGTGGGCTGACACGGGGCGTGTCGATGGCCTCGGCTCTGTCAACCGGCGAAGGAGTCGAAAAATTCCCGTTCACCACAAGCCCACAGGGGTCACTCGGGACCCGGGGAATAAAGCCGTGCATCGACCGGTCTTTGCTCCTGGAGAGGATGCGCAATGAGTGACGAGGAGGACCGCAGGCGCTTCGAATCGCTCGCGCTGCCGCACGTGGACGCCGCCTACAACCTGGCCCGATGGCTGACGCACAACGACCATGACGCCCAGGACGTGGCGCAGGAAGCACTCGTACGGGCGCTGCGCTACATCGGCGGGTTTCGCGGCGACAGCGCCCGCGCCTGGCTGCTGCAGATCGTCCGACACACCTGTTATTCGTGGCTCAAGGACAACCGCCCGGCGGAGAACATCTCGCTCGACGACGCCGACGACGCCTGGCAGGACATCGCCGCACCGGCCATCGACGAGCCGCAATCCCTGGCGCTGCGCAAGGCCGACCGGCTGCAGATCAACGCGGCGATCGCCGCGCTTCCGGTCGCCTTTCGCGAAGTGCTCGTGCTGCGCGAGCTCGAAGAGCTCTCCTACAACGACATCGCGCGCATCGCCGAGATTCCCCTGGGCACCGTGATGTCGCGCCTGGCGCGCGCCCGCGGCCTGATGCGCGAGGCGCTGACGATGCCCAACACGCGGCCGCAGTTGCGCACGGTCCCGAAGCCCTCGCAGGCCGGGAAAAAACAATGAAATCGAAGATCGAATCGCAACGCATCAACGCCTTCGTCGACGGCGAGCTCGACCTCGCGAGCCAGCTCGAGATGGAGGATCGGATGCGCGTCGATGCGGCGTTGCGCGAGCAGGTCGAGGGACTGCGCCAGTTGCGCGCGGCGGTTCGCGAAGGCGCGGACTATCACGCCGCACCCGCCGCGTTGCGCGAGCGCATGGCAGGCTTGATTGCGCCGGAGCGCCCGAACCCTGCTCGCGCGGCGGTGGTGGCGACGGCGGCGGTCCAGCGCTGGTTGCAATGGCGGCCGATGGCGGCTTCGTTCGCCCTGGTCGCCGTGCTGGCCGTGGTGCTGAATCTGTCGTGGCTGCGCTCGACACGGGACCAGCGCGTGCTCGACGACGTCGTCGCGAGCCATGTCCGCTCGACATTGGGACAGCATCTGGTCGATGTCGCGTCCTCCGACCATCACACAGTCAAGCCGTGGTTGTCGTCGAAGCTCGACTTCTCGCCGCCGGTCAACGAGCTTCCCCTCCCCGGCTCGGTGTTCCTCGGCGGACGCGTCGACTATCTCGACGGCCATCCGGTCGCCGCGCTGGTGTACCGGCAAGGCCAGCACGTCGTGAACTCGTTCGTCTGGCCCACCGCGTCCAAGGACAGCGCGGTGGAGTTCTCGCAGGAGCGCGGCTTCCAGACGGCGCACTGGTCCCACGTCGGCATGACGCACTGGGTCGTTTCCGACGTGAACCGCGATGAGTTCAAGTCCATCGTCGGCGCGATCCAGTCGGGCGATGGCGATCGCTAGTGCGCTGTCCCAGGTCGTTGCGTCAGATCACGACAGCCAACGGAACAGGAGCGGAATCAGCAGCGATGCAAGCAGCACCTGCAGGCCCAGCGCGATGCCGGCATAGGCGCCCGCGTCGTCGTCGACCTGCAGGGCGCGGGCCGCGCCGATGCCGTGCGAGGTCGTGCCGAGCGCGAAACCGCGCACCGCCCAGGCGTGGATGCGCAGGCCATTGAACAGGTACTTGGCGGAGAGCGCGCCGACGAGCCCGGTCAAGACGGCGAAGACGGCCGCCAGCGCCGGCACTGCGCCGATCCGCTCAGCGATTCCCATCGCCACCGGAGCCGTGACCGACTTCGAGGCGAGCGAGCGGACGACCTCTGCGGGCATGTCGAGCCACGACGCGAGCACGACGGCGCTGCCGCCCGCGACGAGCCCGCCGACAAGAGCGGCGATCGTCAACGCGACGCCGCGCCTGCGCACCTGGGCGCGGCGTTGCCACAACGGCCAGGCGAGCGCGACGACCGCCGGCCCGAGCAGGACGTGGATGAACTGGGCCCCGGCGAAATAGGTCGGATAGGGCGTGCCGGTCGCGACCAGCACGCCGCCCAGGACCAGCACCGACCAGAGGACCGGATTGGCCCAGGGGGCGCGATCGACGCGGTCGTAGAGGGCGGCGGCGACGACGTAGGTGACGAGCGTCGCCGTCAGGCCGAACAGCGGCGCCGACGACAGGTAGATCCACAGCTGAACGAAGTCAGCGGCCATCGCCGTCCTCCGCCTGCGCAGCGCTCGGCAGGAGGCTGCGCAACACGAGCGCCGTCACGGCCATGCCGAGCCATGTCGACAAGACGATGACGGCGAGCAATTGCGGGCCGTATCGCGACACGAGGTCGAGGCGAGCGATCACGCCGACGCCGACCGGAACGAAGAGGAGCGAGAGATGCGCCAGCAGCAGCTCGGCCGCGGCCCGGACCGGCTCGCGTATCCATGCCCAGCGCAAGCCGACGAGCAGGAGGACGAGGCCGGCGACCGGCCCGGGAAAGGGCAGCGCGAGGGCGCGAGCCAGGCCCTCGCCGGCGGCCTGGAAGAGCAACAGCAGCGCCAAGCCGCGAAGCGCCGTCATGACATCCCCCTTTCAGGGCGTCATTCTGAATCTTCGCCGACTACTCCGCCGTTGCCAGGAGCAAGGCGCCGCTCGACGACACGTGGGTCGTGATGAACGAGTGCCAGCGCCCCTTCTCGCTCGTCGCCGCGACCTCGTTGCCGCCTTGGCACGACAGGCCCACCAGCTCGGCGCGAAGGACGTGCGGGCCCGGCGGCGCGTAGATCGTGACGACTTCGTTGGGCCGCAGGTCGGCGACGGCGTTGCCGTCGAGGAAGATGCGGTGCCGGCATTCGTCCTCGCTCGTTGCCGCCTCCCGGCGGACCGAGAGAACGCCGGCCGACGGGTTTCGTCGCGTGAGCAGCGGGTCGAGGATCGTGCGCGCCGGAAGGCCTTGCATGTCGGGGCCGGTTTGCACGACGCATCCGGCCAGTTCCATGACCAGGACCATCGCGAAGGCGAAGCGGGTGTTCATCATCGACCGTCTGCTCGGTGATTCGACAGGCGTCCGCGCCTCGAACATCGATATGCATCACGTTCGCCATGGCGGACTTCCGCGATTTCGGACGGTGCGGGCCG
>DATMGW010000454.1:0-9427 GCA_035555295.1 Caldimonas sp. | reverse complement strand
AAGCCCGCTTCGCCTTCGCACTCGCCACGTTCCGTGCACCGCGGGCCGGCGGCTTCGCCGTCAGGGGTTCGGCCATAGCTCTCCGAAATGGGTCATTGTAAAATCAACAGCTTTGCACAAGAACTTCCTCCTGCCATGACGACCACCGCTCGAGTGCTCACCTGTCTTGTCGTGGCCCTTCTGGGCACGTGCGCCCTGGCGGCCGAGACCGCTCCAGCGCCCGCGGCGAAGGCCGATCTGGTCAAGGGAGCGGCGATTTCGGCCGGAGTCTGCATCGCCTGCCATGCCAACGACGGCTCGCGCGGCAGTCCGGCCTATCCCATCCTGCAAGGACAACACAGCGACTACCTCGTCAAGGAACTGGGCGAGTTCAAGGCCGGCAAGCGCGACAACGCCATCATGAAGGGCATGGCCTCGACGCTAAGCGATGCCGACATGAAGAATGTCGCCGCCTTCTACGCCAGCAAGGACGCCAAGCCGGGCTTCGCCAAGAACAAGGATCTGGCCGTGCTCGGCGAGAAGATCTATCGCGGTGGCGTCGCCGATCGCAGCATCCCGGCGTGCGCCGGCTGCCACGGGCCGACCGGCGCGGGTATTCCTGCGCAATACCCGCGCCTGGCCGGGCAGCACGCCGAATACATCGAAGCGCAGCTCGTGGCGTTCCGCGGCAACTTCCGCCGCAACAACCCGACCATGACGGGAGTCGCAGCCAAGCTCAACGACCGCGAGGTGAAGGCGCTGGCCGACTACGTTGCCGGCCTGCGCTGATCGAGGGCCGCCGGCACGGGCGCACCGCCTCCCGGTTCGGCTCTGAGGAGCAGGGCGTCTACGCCATAGAGCTTGGCGAGCGCCGCGAGCTTGGGCGGCGCCGAGCGAATCGAGAAAGGCCGCCCCCACGCCTCGGCGAGCCGGTCGATCTCGAGCAGCACCGCCAGCGCCGCCGAGTCGAAATGCTGGAGCGGACCGGCGTCGACGACCACTTCGGTCTCGCCGCTCTGCTGTTGCAGCGCGTGCTTGAGCATGCGCAACGTGTCTCGCGCCTCGCGAGCAGTGAGCGTTGCCGGAAGAAGAAGCATCGTCTCAGCTCTTCGGCGCGGCGGCCGCCTTGTTGCGTTCGGCGAGCTTGCCGATCAGGCTGTCGATGCCGTTGGAGCCGATTTCCTGCGCAAAGCTGTTGCGATAGTTCTCGACCAGCCACACGCCGAGCACGTTGACGTCGTAGATCTTCCACGAATCGCCGGCCTTCTCGAGGCGATAGTCGAGCTGGATCGGGTCGCCCTTGCCGCGGATCTCGGTCCGCACGACGACCTCAGGGTCGCTCGGCGACGACCGCGACGGCTTCAGCTCGACCGTCTGCTCCGGGGTCACCTGCGCCAGCGCCCCGGAGTAGGTGCGCACGAGCAGGAGCTTGAACTCGTCCTGCAGTCGCTTTTGCTGATCCGGCGTCGCCTGGCGCCAGTAGCGACCGACGGCCGACGCCGTCATGCGCTGGAAGTTGACGTAGGGCAGGATCTTCTGATCGACCAGCGCCGTCACCTTCGTCACGTCGCCGGCCCGGATCGTCTTGTCGGCCTTCACCGCATCGAGAACGGCGGAAGAAATCTCCTTGATCAAGGCGTCAGGCGATGTCACCGCCTGGGCCCGCGCACCGGTGGCGGTGATCAGCGCCGTCGTCAGAGCGGCCAGCGCGCCTATCCAGCGCAGTGTCTTTGTCATTGTCGTCGTCGAGGTCATTCTCGTGTCCTTGCAAAAGGGGTTGCGAAGTCGCCTCGGTCGAAGCGACCGGCCGCGGGGGAGTCTTGCACTCCCATGTAAACGCGCCGACGCAGCCCGAAGTTCACCGGCCGGCCGAATCCTGGGGCAATCAGCGGGCCGGAGCCGAACCGGCCTCTGCCGGCGCCGAGGCTGCCGGCGTGGCGCTCGCCGGCGAAGCCGGGCTACCCTCGGCCGCTCCCGACGCAGCCGACGCTGCAGGCTCGGGCGCCTCCGGCGTTTCCGGAACGTCGCCGTCGAACACGAGGCTGCGCCGCCGCTGGAGATAGGCGTCGCGGACGAAGGTGTACTTGTCGAGCGCAATTTCGTCGATGACTCGCGTCGCACCGAGCAGGCTGGACCGGGTGTTGACGATTTGCAGCACCGTCAGCCCGATTTGCGTACGCGTGCCGTTGAAGAATGCCGGCGGCGTCGCCAGCCGGTCGATCGGCAAGGCCGCGGCGTCGCGCACGGTCGAGGGCCCCAGGATGGGCAGTACGACATAGGCGCCGGCGCCGACGCCGTAGCGCCCCAGCGTCTGCCCGAAGTCCTCGTGGTGCCGCTCGAGGCCCATCTCGGAGGCCACGTCGAGGACGCCGAAGAGGCCGAACAGGGTGTTCGCGCCGACCCGGGTCGCATCCTCGAAGCCGGTGCTGATCTTGCCTTGCAGGACGTTGTTGATCGCCGACCACGCATCGGCGAAATTGCCGAAGAAGTTGCCCACGCCGCGGCGTATCGGTTGGGGGACGACGTCGGAATACGTGGTGGCGACCGGTTTCAGCACGGCGCGGTCGACGTCTTCGTTGAAGTTGAATACCTTGCGGTTCCACTTCTCCCACGGATCGAGACGCTGCCCCGGGCCGCCGCGCGCCGCGTCGATCGTCGTGCACGCGCAGAGCGCGGCCGCGAGCGCGCTCGCCAGGACGGGATAGGCCAGGCGAAGGAGGTTTCCCTTCACTTCTTGGCCCCGCTCGGCGCAGCAGCCGGAGGCGCCGCGGAACCGGCGTCGGCGGCCTTGTTGAAGAGAAACTGGCTGATCAGGCTTTCGAGGACGACGGCCGATTGCGTTTGCTTGATCGTATCGCCCGGCTGGAAGTTCTTCTCCTCGCCGCCCGCCTCGATGCCGATGTACTGGTCGCCGAGGAGCCCGGAGGTGAGGATGCGCGCGGACGAATCGCTCGGAAACTGCACCTTGCGCTCGACCTCCACGTGGACCACGCCCTGATAGGTCTTCGGGTCGAGCGAGATCGAGACGACGCGGCCGACCGTGACGCCGGCGCTGCGCACCGGTGCCCTCACCTTGAGGCCGCCGATGTTGTCGAATTTCGCATACAGCGCATAGGTATCGCCCGAGCTGAAGGTCCCGAGATTGGCCGCCTTCAGCGCCAGGAAGACGACGCCCAGCATTCCGAGCAGCACGAAGATGCCGACCAGGATCTCAACGCTCTTTTTTTCCATCGGTCTTCCGTCCTGCTGCAATCCTATCGCTACGGCGTCGAGAACATCAGCGCCGTGAGCACGAAGTCCGTGATCAAAACGCCGAGCGAGGCGATGACGACGGTGCGCGTCGTGCCGTGCGCCACGCCTTCGGGAGTCGCCTCGGCCTCGTAGCCCTGATAGAGCGCGACGAAGGTGCAGATGAAGCCGAAGACGACACTTTTGACGATGCCGTTGCCGATGTCGCGCTTGACGTCGACGCCGGCTTGCATGATCGACCAAAAGTTGCCCGAATCGACGCCGATCAGCAGAACCGCGACGACGTAGGCGCCGAGGATGCCGACGGTCGAAAACAGGACCGCCAGGATCGGCATCGAGATGATGCCGCCGATGAAGCGCGGCGCCAGGACGCGGCTCTTCGGGTCGATCGCCATCATGTCCATGGCGGCGAGCTGCTCGCCGGCCTTCATCAGACCGATCTCTGCGGTGAGCGAAGTCCCGGCGCGCCCGGCGAAGAGCAACGCCGTGACGACCGGGCCGAGCTCGCGCGTCAGCGAGAGATTGACGATCAGGCCGAGCGACTCCGCAGCACCGTAGGTGACGAGCGCGTAGTACATCTGCAGCGCGAGCACGAATCCGACGGCGAGACCCGACGCGAGGATGATGACGAGCGAGAGATTGCCGATCGCGTGGATCTGAGCGACCACGAGATAGGGCCGGCGCAGCGCCGCCGGGCAGGCCCGCATCAACTCGACGAAGAAGGTCGCGTGGTGGCCGAGGATCCGCAGCACCTCGATGGTGGTGCGGCCGAGGCGGGCGACGACCGCGCTCAAGCACGGACTCCAAAGTCTTCGGCGAGCGGCGGGGCCGGATAGTGAAAGCGAACCGGCCCGTCGGGCTCGCCGCGGATGAACTGGCGGACCTCGGGGTCTTCCGAGGCGGCAAGCTGGGCCGGCTTTCCGTGCGCGACCACCTTGCCCTGCGAAGACATCAGGTAAGCATAGTCGCAGATCGAGAAGCACTCTTCGACGTCGTGCGAGACGACGATCGATGTGCCGCCGGTCGAGTCGTTGAGGGTGCGGATGAGATTGGCCGCCACGCCCATCGAGATCGGGTCGAGCCCGGCGAAGGGCTCGTCGTACATGATCAGCTCGGGGTCGAGGGCGACCGCGCGCGCCAGCGCGACGCGCCGCGCCATGCCGCCCGAGATCTCGGCGATGCGCAGCTTCGCGGCGCCGCGTAGCCCCACGGCGTTGAGCTTCATGAGGACGATGTCGCGGATCATCGTTTCGTCGAGATCGGTGTGCTCGCGCAAGGGAAAGGCGACGTTCTCGAAGACCGACAGGTCGGTGAAGAGCGCGCCGAACTGGAACAGCATGCCGAGCCTGCGGCGCAGCGTGAAGAGCTGCTCGGCGTTGCGCGAGTCGACGACCTGTCCGTCGAAGCGGACCTCGCCCCGATCGACGGGATGGACGCCGCCGATCAGGCGCAGCAGGGTCGTCTTGCCGCAGCCCGATCCGCCGAGAATCGCCGTGACCTTGCGATGGCCGAAGGTCATCGAGACGTCGTTGAGGATCGTGCGGCTGCGGTCGTAGCCGAAGACGACATGATCGATTTCGATCAGCGCATCGGGATTCGAGCGTTCGGCCTTTGCCGCCTCTTCCATCGAAGCGGCCATGCTCAACGCGGCAGGGCGCTCTGGCCCATCAGGAACTCGTCGACGGCACGTGCCGCCTGCCGGCCTTCGCGGATGGCCCAGACGACGAGCGACTGGCCGCGCCGCATGTCGCCGGCGGCAAAGACCTTGGCAGCGTTCGTTGCATAGCCGCCTGCGGCTTCGACGCTCGCCTTCGCGTTGCCGCGTCCATCGCGCTCGACGCCGAACGCCTCGAGCGTGCTCGCGACCGGGCTGACGAAGCCCATGGCGAGCAGAACGAGGCCGGCCGGGATGATCTGCTCGGTGCCCGGCACCTCGACCATCCTGCCGCCCTGCCAGTCGACGCGCACCGCCTTCAGCGCGATGAGCTTGCCGCCTGCGCCGATGAACTCCTTGGTGGCGATTGCGAACTCGCGATCGCAGCCCTCCTCGTGGCTCGACGAAGTGCGCAACTTGGTCGGCCAATAGGGCCAGACGAGCGGCTTGTCCTCGTGATCGGGCGGCATCGGCATGAGCTCGAACTGCGTCACGCTCTTCGCGCCCTGCCGGTTGCTCGTGCCGACGCAGTCGCTGCCGGTGTCGCCGCCGCCGATCACGACCACGTCCTTGCCGTCGGCGCGAATCTGCCGGGCGACCTTGCCGCCGGCGTTGACCTTGTTCTGCTGCGGCAGGAACTCCATCGCGAAGTGGATTCCGTCAAGGTCGCGGCCGGGCACCGGCAGGTCACGCGAGCGCTCTGCGCCGCCGGCCAGGACGATAGCGTCGAAGCTCGCCTTCAGCGCCGCGGCCATGACGCACTCGCTCGACCAATCGGTGACCCGCTCGACATCGGCCAGATCACCGACGCGCACACTGGTCCGGAAGACGACGCCCTCGGCCTGCATCTGCGCGACGCGCCGGTCGATGTGCGACTTCTCCATCTTGAAGTCCGGGATGCCGTAGCGCAGCAGGCCGCCGATCGCATCGTTCTTCTCGAACACCGTGACGTCGTGCCCGGCGCGGGCAAGCTGCTGCGCGGCGGCGAGGCCGGCCGGCCCCGAGCCGACGACGGCGACCTTCTTGCCCGTCCGGACCGCCGCCGGGCGCGGCACGACCCAGCCTTCGGCCCAGGCCCGGTCGATGATCGCGTGCTCGATCGACTTGATCCCCACGGGCTCGTCGTTGATGTTGAGCGTGCACGCCTCTTCGCACGGCGCCGGGCAGATGCGGCCCGTGAACTCGGGGAAATTGTTCGTCGAATCGAGGACGGCAAAGGCGGTCTTCCAGTCGGCGCGATAGACGAGGTCGTTGAAGTCGGGAATGATGTTGTTGACCGGGCAGCCGCTGTTGCAGAACGGGATGCCGCAGTCCATGCAGCGCGCGCTCTGCACCTTCGCCTCGTCTTCCTTGAGCGTGTGCACGAACTCGCGGAAATTCTTGACGCGCTTCTTCACCGGCTCGTGGTCTTCCTCCACGCGCTCGTAGTTCATGAAGCCGGTCACGTTGCCCATCGCGGCACTCCTCCCCTTCCCCGTTCCTCGCGCGTCACTTCGGCGCGCTGACCTTGGTCGTCTTCGTGGCGCCCTTGGCCCTCGCGATCACGTCCTCGGCCTCGCTGCCGGCGCGCATCTCGCCGAGCGCCGTCATGGCCTTCAGGCTGATCTCCGACAGGGCGCGCTTGTACTCGTTCGGGAAGATCTTGACGAACTTGCCGCGAGCCTCGGCCCAGTGATCGAGGATCTCGCGCGCGCGCAGGCTTCCCGTCCACTTGTGATGGTCCGCGATCAGGCTCTTCAACAGCGCCTCGTCGGTCTGCTCGCGGTGCCAGATCGCCGCCTCGACGCTCTTTTCCTGCTCTGCCGCAGCGACGACGCGGCCGAGCGAGACCATCGTCGTGTTGCAGCGCGACGCGAACTGCTCGTCCTCGTCGTACACGTAGGCGATGCCGCCGCTCATTCCGGCGGCGAAATTGCGCCCGGTCTTGCCGAGGACGACGACGGTGCCGCCGGTCATGTACTCGCAGCCGTGGTCGCCCGTGCCTTCGACGACCGCGGTCGCCCCCGAGAGACGGACCGCGAAGCGCTCGCCGGCGACGCCGCGGAAGAACGCCTCGCCGCTCGTCGCACCGTAGAGGACCGTGTTGCCGACGATGATGTTCTCAGTCGCCTCGCCGCGAAAGTCGATGCTCGGCCGGATCGCCAGGCGCCCGCCGCTCATGCCCTTGCCGGTGTAGTCGTTGGCGTCGCCGATCAGGTAGATCGTGATGCCCTTGGCGAGGAAGGCGCCGAAGCTTTGCCCGCCCGTTCCTTCCATCTGGATGAATATCGTGTTGTCGGGCAGACCTTCGGGCCGGCGCCGGATCAGCTCGCCGGAGAGCATCGCGCCGACCGTGCGGTTGACGTTGCGCGCGTTCTCGAGGATCTGCACCTTTTCGCCGCGCTCGAGCGCCGCTGCGCACTTCTCGATGAGACGCACGTCGAGCGCCTTGTCGAGCCCGTGCTCCTGCGCTTCGCAGTGGCGGCGGGCGACCGACCCGGGAGCCGTCGGCGCGTGCAGGATGCGGCTGAAGTCGAGCCCCCTCGCCTTCCAGTGCGCGATGCCCTTCTTCGTCTCGAGCAGATCGACGCGGCCGATCAGGTCGTCGAAGTGGCGCACGCCGAGCTGCGCCATGATCTGCCGCGCTTCCTCGGCGACGAAGAAGAAGTAGTTGACGACGTGCTCGGGCCGGCCGGAGAACTTGGCGCGCAGCACCGGGTCCTGCGTCGCCACGCCGACCGGGCAGGTATTGAGGTGGCACTTCCTCATCATGATGCAGCCCTCGGCGACGAGCGGCGCCGTCGCGAAGCCGAATTCGTCGGCGCCGAGCAGGGCGCCGACGACGACGTCGCGGCCGGTCTTCATCTGCCCGTCGGCCTGGACGCGGATGCGGCCGCGCAGCCGGTTGAGGACGAGCGTCTGCTGCGTCTCGGCCAGGCCGAGCTCCCATGGCGTGCCGGCGTGCTTGATCGAACTCCACGGCGACGCACCGGTGCCGCCGTCGTGGCCGGCGATGACGACGTGGTCGGCCTTCGCCTTCGCGACCCCTGCCGCGACCGTGCCCACGCCCACTTCGGAGACGAGCTTGACGCTGACGCTCGCCTTCTGGTTCGCGTTCTTCAGGTCGTGGATCAGCTGCGCGAGATCCTCGATCGAATAGATGTCGTGATGCGGTGGCGGCGAGATGAGGCCGACGCCGGGAACCGAATGGCGCAGCCTGCCGATGTATTCGCTGACCTTGCCACCGGGCAGCTGGCCGCCCTCGCCCGGCTTGGCGCCTTGCGCCATCTTGATCTGCAACTGATCGGCAGAGACGAGGTACTCGGTCGTCACGCCGAAGCGGCCCGAGGCGACCTGCTTGATCTTCGAGCGCAGCGAGTCGCCCGCCTTCAACGCGAAGTCGACGACGATGTCGCCCTTGCCGATGATCTCGCCGAAGTGCGTTCCCTCGGCGATCGACTCGCCTCTCATCTCGGCGCGATAGCGCGCCGGGTCCTCGCCGCCCTCGCCGGTGTTCGACTTGCCGCCGATGCGGTTCATCGCCACGGCCAGGGTCGCGTGCGCTTCGGTCGAGATCGATCCGAGCGACATCGCCCCGGTGGCGAAGCGCTTGACGATCTCGGCGGCGGGCTCGACCTCGTCGAGCGGGATCGACTTCGCCGGATCGACGACGAATTCGAACAGGCCGCGCAGCGTCATGTGGCGCGTCGACTGGTCGTTGACGAGCTTGGCGAATTCCTGGTAGGTCTCGAAGCGGTTCGAACGCACGCCATGCTGCAGCTTGGCGATCGCGTCGGGCGTCCACATGTGCTCTTCGCCGCGCACGCGCCACGCATATTCGCCGCCGGCGTCGAGCATGCCCTGGAGCACCGGGTCGTCGCCGAAGGCGGCGCGATGCAGGCGGATCGCCTCCTCGGCGACCTCGAAGATGCCGATGCCGCCGATCTGGCTCGCGGTGCCGCGGAAGTACTTGTCGACGAGCTTCTTCTCGAGGCCGATCGCCTCGAACAGCTGCGAGCCGCAGTACGACATGTAGGTCGACACGCCCATCTTCGACATGATCTTCGACAGACCCTTGCCGACCGCCTTCACGTAGTTGTAGACAGCCTTGTCGGTTCCCAGATCGCTCGGCAGGTCGTTGTGCAGCGCCGCCAGCGTCTCCAGCGCGAGGTAGGGGTGCACGGCTTCGGCGCCGTAGCCCGCGAGCAGGCCGAAGTGATGGACCTCGCGCGCCGACCCGGTCTCGACGACGAGGCCCGCCGTCGTGCGCAGGCCTTCGCGAACGAGGTGCTGGTGCACCGCCGATAGGGCCAGCACCGCGGGAAGAGCGACGTGGCTGCGATCGAGCTTGCGGTCGCTGATGATCAGGATGTTGTGGCCGCTCCCGATCGCGTCGACGCTCTCGGCGCAGAGCGACGCCAGCTTGGCCTCGATGCCCTCGGCGCCCCACTCCAGCGGGTAGGTGATGTCGAGCTCGTAGCTCTTGAACTTGGCGCTGGTGCGCGCCTCGATCGAGCGCAGGCGTGCCATGTCGGCGAAATCGAGGATCGGCTGCGCCACCTCGAG
>DATMGW010000453.1:0-5977 GCA_035555295.1 Caldimonas sp. | reverse complement strand
CAAGCCGCTCGTTCCGGCCGCCGTCGAGAGCCCCTACATCATCCGTGTCGCGATCGCCCTGTTCATGCTTGCCGCCAGCATCGACGGCTGCTCGGCGATCCTCAACGCGCTGCCGATCCGGCGCGCGCACCCGAGGTTCGTCGACAACCTGAACGCGCTGGGGGCGGAAGTCGAGTGGTCCGAAGGCGATCGGGAGGCCCCCGTCTTCCGGCCGGAAGTCCCGGCAGGCGTGCTCCTCGCGGCGGGCTCGACTCAGTTGAACGCCACGGTGACCGCGGCGTAGCCTTCGACCTCGACGGTCGTCACGCAGACCTCGACGCCCGTCTGGACCGGCCAGACGTGGACCGGCACGACGATGGTCGCGCTCGCCACGGCGCGCGCGGCGAGCGCCGGCGCGCCCGAGGCCACGAGGAACGCGATGAAGAGTGCCCGCACCGTTCGCCCGATCGACTCCCGAGGGAGTCCGCAGTTGCAATGAACACCGATTGAACGGGGCAACGGCCGCAGCGACCATCCATGAAAGTACGGGTCGCGCCGGCGCCCCGCGTCCGCTGAGCCGGAGCGGTGCAGTGGGTCCGAGGAAGTGCATTGACGCGTCCATTTCCGGCCCGTCGCCGCCGTCATCCTTCGATTCGACAGCAAGAGACGGAGCGCGCAACTGCTTCGAGCGCAAGCGCGTGGGCGCAGGTGCCGTCTTCGTCACCGGCTTCTGGGACGCGAAGGCGCGCCTGCGGGTCACGTGAACCGTCCCACCGAACTAATCATCGGCCAGGACTCGCAGGTCGTGCGCGAGTGGCAAAACGATCGCGCGCTGGCCGCGAACGCGCGCCACAACGCCCTGGTGAAGGAGGCGGCTCAGGGGCGGCTCAAGGTCTTCTATGAGATCCACTCGAACCATCGGCCGCTCCTCGCCGACTCGGTCGAGGTCTCGACGTTCGGCCTCTCGCGGAGCGACGCCAAGAGACTCAAGGCCGCCTTCGAGGCGGCGCGTGACCGCCTTGCCCCGGACGTTCCCCGACTCGCCATCCACGTGTCGCCGCTGGACAAGGTCACGTGTCCCAGCTATGGCGCCGCCTCGTCGATCTCGAAGCTGTCCGAACGGGGATGCGCGATCGAGGGTCCGGGTCACGTTCTCGCGAATCGGGCGTGGCGGCTCGCGTACGCCGCGTGTTTGGCCGATTCGATCGAAGCAGCGCAATGGGCGTAGTCTCAACCTCCGCCAACGTCAGGAGATTGGAATGTCAGCCCCGAGCGCTCCCTCCCTCGACGTCGTCGCCTTCGGCGCCACGAGCTTCGTCGGCAAGATCCTCTGCCGCTACCTGCTCGAGGAGTTCGGCGCGCACGGCGAGCTGAAGTGGGCCGCGGCTGGGCGCTCGAAGGCGAAGCTCGAGGAGCTGCGCGATTCGCTCGGAGCCGAGGCAAAGACGCTGCCGCTCGTCGTCGCCGACGCCGCTGACGACGCGTCGTTGCGCAAGCTCTGCGCGTCGACGCGCGTCGTCTTGTCGACGGTCGGCCCGTACGCGCTGCACGGCGAGCCGCTGGTCAAGGCGTGCGCCGAGTCCGGCACCGACTACTGCGACCTCACGGGCGAGGTGCAGTGGATACGCCGCATGGTGCAGCGCTACGAGGCGGCGGCGCGCCGATCGGGCGCGCGCATCGTCCATTGCTGCGGCTTCGACTCGATCCCGTCGGACCTGGGCGTGCACTTCCTGCAGCGCCAGGCGCTGCGCCGATTCGGCGCGCCGTGCACGCGAGTCAAGATGCGCGTCAAGGCGATGCGCGGCGGGATGTCCGGCGGCACAGTCGCCAGCATGATGAACCTCGTCAAGGAGGCGGCCGCGGACCCTGCGCTGCGCAAGGAGCTCGCCGACCCGTATTCGCTGTGCCCGGCCGGGGCTGCGCCGAAGGTGCGGCAGCCCGAGGTCCGGTCGATGGAGTTCGATGCCGACTTCGGCGCCTGGGTCGCTCCCTTCGTCATGAGCGCCATCAACACCCGGATCGTCCACCGCACGAACGCGCTGTCGCATCAGGCTTATGGCGCCGACTTCAGGTACGACGAGGCCATGCTCATGGGTCGCGGACTGAAGGGCCAGCTCGCTGCCGCCGGCATGGCGGCGGGCCTGGCCGGCTTCATGCTCGCGAGCGCCGTCGGCCCGCTGCGCGCGGGACTCGAGCGCTTCGTGTTGCCGAAGCCCGGCGAGGGCCCGAGCCCGGACGCGCAGCGCGAGGGCTCCTTCGACCTGCGCTTCGTCGGCACGACGGCCGACGGCCACCAGATTCGCACCAAGGTCACGGGCGACCGCGACCCGGGCTACGGCTCGACCGGCAAGATGCTCGGCCAGGCCGCCGCGTGCCTCGCTCTCGACGTCGGCACCGGCGACGGCAAGGCGGCCCCGCCCGGCGGCTTCTGGACCCCCGCCACGATCTTCGGCGACCGCCTGATCGAGCGGCTGACGGACCACTCAGGATTGACCTTCGAAGTGATTCCGGACTCGCGAAGTTGAGCGGGCTTGCGCTGGACCGAGCGAGCGCCGGCGCGAGCGGCGTCGTCAACGGGTCTCGAAGCGCCCGAGCCTCGCGGCCGTTCCCCCCGGCTTGAGGTTTCGCGTGCCGGGCATCACGAGCACGGCGTCGTCGTACGGCGTGACCCAGACGTGGTCGCCGTCCTGTGCGATCGGCGTGCCGGCCTTCGCCACCACCGAGAGCCCGACCGTGGGAACCAGAAAGCGGAAGTCGGCGCTGCGCGCGACCACCGGCTCGGTCACGCGCACCAGGCGCTGCAGCGGTGGCAGCGGCAGGCGAACGTTCGCCTGCACCCAGGCCGCGTCGGCCACGCCCGTGAGACCGAGGAAGCGCACGAGAGCGTCGATGGCGACGTCGGCGGCGGCCCGCTCCCAGTGCTGGCCGCATTCGATGAGCAAAGCGAGCTTCGGGCTCTGCGGGTCGCCGAAGCCGCCGCGCTCGACCATGCGCAGGCCCGCCGGATGCCCCGTGTCGACGAGCAGGTCCCCGGGAACGCCTAGCTCGCGTGCGTAGGCGACGTTCTTCTCGACCGTGCCGCAGACCATCAGCGGGCGGCACGGCTCGCTCATGCTGTGGATGTCGAGCAGCCGCTCGGCGGCGTCGACGAAAGGCCGCAGCTGGCGGGCGCGGCGCAGCTCGACCGTGTCGCCCGGGCCGAACAGCGTCGCGTCGGCCCAGATGCGGTTGTAGTCCTCGTCGACCAGGCGCGAAGGGAAGGGGTCGGCCGGGTCGAACCTCGCATACGCCGCGACGTTCGCGAAGGCCAGCGTCAGGCTGCCGGCCTGCGGGCGAAAGCGCTGCGCCAGCAGCCAGTCGAGCGCGATGGCGCCGCAGATCTCGTTGCCGTGCGTCAGCGCCTGCACCATCACGTTCAGGCCGAGCCGGCCCGAGTCGAAGGCATGCACCCAGTCGACGCCCGTGCCGCCGTCTCGCCAGCGGGCGATGCCGGGCGGCTGCAGCTCGATGGGAGGAGGCTGTGCCATGGCACCTCTCACTTCTTCTCCCGCGCTTGCGTGGCATTCACCCACGACGGCAGCGGCGATGCCACGCCTGGATGGCGCGTGCAGGCCGTCCGTCCTTCCCCGAAAGTAGAGTACGTCCGCATCGAGCGGGTCGAGTTCTTCCAGGCTTGCGAACCCCAGCACGTTCAGCTTGTGCGCCAACGCGCCCGGTTCGATGTGGAACGTCCAGGGTTCGCCGAGCGCGCTCACTCGCTGGCCGAGTGCCGATTCGCCGTCGCGGCTCGCCTGCCGGTACGTGAAGACAATTTCGCTGCCTACCGGAAAGCTCGCCACGACCTCGAAGAGGGCATCAACGGCGTCCTCGGACAGATACATCGTCACGCCGAGGCACGAGAAGAACGTCTTCCTGGAGAAGGCGACGGCCGCCGCCTTCAATCCAGCCGCCAGCGAAGTCCGCTCGAAGTCGATCGCGACGAACTCGACGTTGTCCGGAATCGCGATGCACGCGTCCGACAACAGACGACGCTTTTCCGCCTGCGACGCCGGTTGGTCCACCTCGTAGATCCGCAGGCCCCGTGCCCATTCGGGCTGGCGATACGCGAAGGTGTCGAGCCCCGCCCCCAGGACGATCAGCTGCGACACGCCTTGGCGTACGGCCGAGGCCAGTCGATCCTCGCAGTACCGGCTGCGCAGCACGACGTGCGAACGCAGCGCGAGCACCTCCGGCGAATGCGGGTCACCGAGATGCGCTGCGGTTGCGCGCAGCACGCCGTCGCCGAGAAGAAGGCCCGACACGTGATCGACCAGGATCTTCGGCTCCCCGTCGATCGTCTGGTGGAGCCAGCGCAGCGCCGCCGCACCCAGCGCCGTTCGGCTGGCGCCGCGTGCGGCTTGCGGCTGCGATTTCGGTTCGTTCACAGGTGCTTCGGCCCGAGCCGGTAATTCAATCTACCCTACCACGGTGAGCGATGCACGATGGAACCGGAACCCACCGGAACAGCGGTCAAGCTCTCCATCACCCACACCATCGAGCGCGAACCTTCGAAGCTCATCGCAGCGGTGTCCGGCCGCCGGCCGTTGAACGCCTATCCTCTGGTCCGCGGTCCCGAGCGGCATCGCAGTTGCATCAACGACGGCGCGACGAGGCGGACGGACCATGCCAGGCTTCGAAAATCGACTGTATGCAGCGCTACGCGAAGCCGGCATGCCGGACGTTCCCGAGGGCTTCTCGGTCGCGCTCGTGCCTCAGGTCGTCCCTCGTGCGCTCCTGGCCGCTATCGAGAGCTTCATCCGCGTCTTCGATCGCGTCACCACGCGTCCCGCCTGGCGGGAGGCGATGACGGCGAGCGGCCAGGCGATCGCCCGACAGCGGCGCTCGGAGGTCTGCTTCTTCAGCGCGTGGGATTTCCATCTCCCGCCGGAGCGTCCCGATCGCTTCCAGCTCATCGAGTGCAACGACAACGGCTCGGGAATGATGTTCGCGGCGATCCTCAATCGCCTCTACTACGAGCTCTCCGGAGTCGACGAGCGTCGCGCGCTCGAGGCACCGCCGTCCGTTGCGGCCTTCGGCGAGCGCGTGCTCGGCATGATCCGAACGGAGGCTCCGGCCCTCTCCGAGGGGCCCTCGCCGGGTCTCGTGCTGATCCTCGACGACGCGGAGTCCCTGAGAGAGGGCAAGTTCAGGCACGAGCACCTGCTCCTGCGCGATCTGTGTCGACGTGCCGGATGGCGCGCCGAGACCGGCTCGCCGGCCGAGACCGCCTGGGAAGGTGGACAGCTGCTCTGCCGTGGCGACGGCGTCGCGTTCGTGATCAACCGGTCGACCGACTTCTTCTGGGAGGGGGAAGCCTTCTCGGCCCTGCGCTCCGCCTACGCTGAGGGCAGCGTGCGGGTGGCGCCGAATCCGTTCACCTACGCGACGCGCAGCGACAAGCGCTTGCTCGAGCCGCTCTCGAGGCCGGTCGGTGACATCGAGCTCGGCATCCGGCCCGACGAGAGAGCCCTGCTGAGCGTTCACGTGCCGGAGACCCGCCTGCTGCGGCCCGGGAACGTCGACGAGCTCGCGCGCGAAAAGGAGCAGTGGTTCTTCAAGCCGTGCCACGGGTTCGCGAGCCACGGCATCCTCACGGCCGCGCAGGTGGGCCGCACGCGCCTGCGTCGACTCCTCAACAAGGGCGATCCTTACGTGGCGCAGCGGAGAGCGCCGAAGTCGCGCGTGGACGGGAGCAAGGGCGTGTCTCTCTGGACCGACCTCCGCGTCTGGGCCTACCGCGGCGAGCGCGTTCTTCTATCCGGCCGGGCATCCCGTCATCCCGACAGCATCGATCTCTCGTCGCCTGGGGGCTGGATACCGACCTACGCCGGAGAATAGCGGTGTCGACGCGACGCGAGGCAAGTTGCCATATGCGTTGTTACGCGTTCTGCTGGCGCGTCGCGATACGAACGACTGCTTCTCGGCAGTTGTATGACTGGATCGGGTCGTAGCGGTACCG
>DATMGW010000452.1:0-7216 GCA_035555295.1 Caldimonas sp. | reverse complement strand
AGTTCCGCGACTACTCGCCCTCTTTCGACCCCGAGGGCAAGTACCTCTATTTCCTGTCGCTGCGCACCTACGACCCGGTCTACGACAGCGTCCAGTTCGAGCTCAGCTTCCCGCGCGCGGCACGCCCCTACCTGATCGCGCTGCAGGCCGGGGGCCGGCCGCCGTTCGAGCCCGAGCCGAAAGGCCTCGCGTCGGAGTCACCGCGCGGCGAGGCGGCGCGCGCTGCCGCCGCGCCGGCATCGGTCCGCGTCGACCTGGAAGGCATCGTCTCGCGCGTCGCCGCGTTTCCGGTCAGCGAGAACCGCTTCGAGCGCATCGCCGGCGTCGCCGGGAAGAAGGTCGTCTGGAGCGTGCAGAACATCGTCGGCGCGCACGGCCGCGGCGGCCACAAGGAGGCGGCGGGCAAGCTCGAGCTCTTCGACTTCGCGACGCTGCGCACGGAAACGCTGGCCGAAAAGGCAGAGGCCTTCGAGGTCGCCGGCGACGGAGCGACCCTGGTCTTTCGTGACGACAAGCGCCTGCGCGCGATCGCCGCCGAGAAGAAGCCCGGCTCGAAGCCCGACGCGGCCGACAACGAGGGCCCGCCCTCGCGCAAGAACGGCTGGATCGATCTCGAGCGGCTGCGCATCTCGATCGAGCCGCGCCGCGAATGGCGGCAGATGCTGCGTGAGGTCTGGCGCCTGCAGCGCGACCAGTTCTGGTCGGCCGACATGTCGGGGGTCGACTGGGAGGCGGCCTATCGCCTGTACGCCCCTCTGGTCGAGCGCGTCGCCACGCGCGCCGAGCTGTCCGACCTGATCTGGGAGATGCAGGGCGAGCTCGGCACTTCGCACGCCTACGAGATGGGCGGCGACCATCGCAAGCCGCCGCCGGTGGCGCTCGGCTACCTGGCGTGCGACGTTCGCTTCGACGCGAGCGACGGCAGCTACGAGATCACGCGCATCGTCCGCGGCGACCCGTGGGACGCCGGCGCCGACTCGCCGCTCAACGCCGTCGGCGTCGAGGCGCGCGTCGGCGACCGCATCGTCGCCATCGGCGGCCAGCGCCTCTCGCGCGACACGCCGCCGGCTGCCCTGCTCGTGCACCAGTCGGGTGCCCGCTTGCAGCTGACGCTCAGGCGCGTCAGCAGCGATAGCCCGGTGCTACGCGACGCGACCGTGACGGCGCTCGCCGATGAAGTTCCGGCGCGCTACCGCGAATGGGTCGAGACCAATCGCGCCTGGGTGCACGAGCGCTCGCGAGGGCGCGTCGGCTACTTCCACCTTCCCGACATGATGGCGGCGGGCTTTGCCGAGTTCCATCGCTACTTCGGCGCCGAATGCGAGCGCGACGCGCTCGTCGTCGACGTCCGCTACAACCGCGGCGGCCACGTCTCGCAGCTGCTGCTGGAGAAGATCGCCAGGCGGCGCATCGGCTACGCGTACTCGCGCTGGGCCCGGCCCGGCAGCTATCCCGAAGAGGCGGTCGCCGGCCCGGTCGTGGCGCTGACGAACGAGCACGCCGGCTCCGACGGCGACATCTTCTCGCACGGCTTCAAGCTGATGAAGATCGGCCCGCTCGTCGGAACGCGGACCTGGGGCGGCGTCGTCGGCATCTGGCCGCGCCACACGCTCGTCGACGGCACGCAGACGACGCAGCCCGAGTTCGCGTACTGGTTCAGCGACGTCGGCTGGGGCATCGAGAACCACGGCACCGATCCCGACGTCGAGGTCGACAACGCGCCGCAGGATCACGTCGCCGGCATCGACCGCCAACTGGATACCGCCGTCGCCACCGCGCTGAAGCTGATCGCCGCCGCCGCGCCGCGAACCGACCCCTCCGGGCCGCGACCGCGCCTCGTCAAGCCGCCCCTGGGCCAGCGCGCCCGCCGCTGAGGACCTTGACCGAGCGACGCTCGACGCTATGTGGGATCGGCATCGTTCGCTGAACGACGCGGCTACGCTACCGGGGAATTACACGGCAGCCGATCGCCGGCGCACGGCCGCTCCGAGTGCCTCTGCACTGCATAGCACATATGTGCTACACTCAAATCTCGATCGGCCGACTGCATCATGCCCACAACAACCGTCCGCCTCGAAGAAGGTCTGAAGGCACGCGTCGCCGCTGCGGCCGAGCGCGAAGGCAAGACGGCGCACGCCTTCATCCTCGATGCCATCGCCCAGACCGTCGAACAAGCCGAGCTCGACGACGAGTTTCAACGTATCGCCGAAGAGCGCTGGACAAAGGTGCTGCACACCGGCAAGACCGTGCCTTGGGCAGACGCCAAGGCCTACCTCGAGGCGCGAGCCCTGGAAGGGGGAGCCCGCAAGCCTGCCGCTCGCAAGCTGCGGCCCTGACACCAGGGCATGGCACGAATCGAACTGGCGCCGGAAGTCTTCGACGACTGCGATCGCTTCTTCGATCACATGGCCAAGTTCGGTGCGGCCACCGATGCCGCGCGGCGCATCAACGAGATCATCGAGGCGGTGGATATCCTGGCCCACAGCCCGCTTATCGGTCGGAAGGTCAAAGGAGGCAAACGCGAGCTGGTGATCGGCCGATCCTCACGTGGCTACGCCGCCCTCTATCGTTTCCTGCCTGACATCGACACGGTCTTCGTGCTGGCCTTCCGGAGCCAGCGCGAGGCCGGCTACAAGCGCGAGGGATAGCGGTACCGGCGGCGTGCGCAAGAGCCGTTTCGGCGACTTCTCCAGGGCAATTCGCGACCGGTTGCCGATGGCGCGCTCGAGCGCGCCGTCACGGAGCGCGCGGCGCTCCCGCCTCGAACCAGCGGCCGAGGAGCGCCCGCTCGGCGCCGGTGATCTGCGTCGCGTTGTTCATCGGCATGAGCTTGAGCACCACCGCCTGCTGATAGACCTGCTGCGCGTGGGCGGCGATCTCGTCGGCCGAATCGAGGCGCACGTTCTTGCTCTGCACAACGCCGTTGTGGCACATCTGGCAGCGCTGCGCGACGACCGCCTGCACCTGCGCGAAAGTGGGCGGCGGCCCGGACTTCGCCGTCGCCGGCTGCGGCGCGGGCAGCAGCAGGGCGACGGTCGCGACGACGACGAGCGTCCCGGCGATCGCCCAGCGCCACGGCACCGGCCGCGCCTCGGCGAGCGCCTTGTGACGCAGCACGAACGAGACGCGGATCAGCGCCCCGCCAAGCATGATCGCGACCAGGACAAGCCAGTTGTGCTTCGCGGCAAAGGTGAAGCCGTAGTGGTTGCTGATCATCGTGAAGACGACGGGCAGCGTGAAGTAGGTGTTGTGGACGCTGCGCTGCTTGCCGCGCCGGCCGTGCACCGGATCGACGGGGTTGCCTGCGCGCAGCGCCGCGACGACCTTGCGCTGCCCGGGGATGATGACCATGAGCACGTTGGCGCTCATCGTCGTCGCCATCATCGCGCCGACGAGAAGGAACGCGGCGCGCCCGGCAAAGAGCCGGCACGACAGCCACGACGCGAAGACGATGAAGGCGAAGACGAGAACGCCGACGATCACATCGCCGTTCTTCCGCTCGCCGAAGAGCCGGCAGATCGCGTCGTAGACGAGCCAGAAGGCGACGAAGAAGGCGAGCGCGGTGGCGACCGCCGCGCCGGGCGACCAGTCGTAGACCGTCTTGTCGATGAGGAAGGTGCTGGCGTTGAAGAGGTAGAGCACGGCGAACAGGGCAAAGCCCGTAAGCCAGGTCGAGTAGCTCTCCCACATCGACCAGTGCAGATGCTCGGGCAGGCGCGCCGGCGAGACCGGGTACTTCTGCTGGTGATAGAAGCCCCCGCCGTGCACCGCCCAGAGCTCGCCGCCGACGCCCTTGGCGCGATCGGCATCGTCGGCCGGCGGCGCCAGGCTCGAGTCGAGGCCGACGAAATAGAACGAGGCGCCGATCCAGGCGATTCCCGTGATGACGTGCGCCCAACGCAGCAGCAGGTTCGCCCAGTCGAGCCAGTACGCGTCCATTTCTGTATACAGGCGCTCAGCTGCCGCGATAGGTCGAGTAGGCCCAGGGGCTCGCCAGGAGCGGCACGTGGTAGTGCTGGTCGGGCGAGGCGATCCCGAAATCGATCGTCACCTCGTCGAGAAAAGGCGGGTCGGCGAGCGCCGCTCCGCGGCCGGCGAAGTACGCGGCGACGCCGAACACGAGACGGTAGCGCCCCGGGCGCAGCGCCGCGCCTTCGAGCAACGGCGAATCCGGGCGGCCGTCGGCGTTGAGGGCGAAGGCGGCCACGGCGCGCTCGACGCCGCTCTCGTCGATGCGCGCCAGGCGCACACGCATTCCCGCCGCCGGGCAGCCGTTGGCCGTGTCGAGCACGTGCGTCGTCAGTTTTCCCATTCGCCTCCCGGGATCGGAACGCTTGCGGTCCGGGCAAAAGTGTATACACTTTGTCGGGCAACGCCAATGCCGCAAGCCGCCGCCCGACTGAAGGTGATCCGCACCGCCGCAGCGGCACCGCCGCGCGCCGTGCGGCCGCTGCCGTCGCGGGGCCGGCGCCGCAGCGCCGCCGACGCGGCGCCGGGCGATACGACGCGGCGAATCGCCGATGCGATCGTCGCCGCCATCGTCGAGCGCCGCCTGATGCCCGGAACGAAGCTCGCCGAGCAGAAGATCGCCGACATCTTCAAGGTCTCACGCACGCTC
This sequence comes from Caldimonas sp., assembly GCA_035555295.1. GTDB lineage: Bacteria > Pseudomonadota > Gammaproteobacteria > Burkholderiales > Burkholderiaceae_C > Schlegelella_A. Next base: position 2,598 of record DATMGW010000452.1, on the reverse strand, counting down.
GTTCGCCAGGCGCTCAACCAGCTGAGCCGCGACAAGCTCGTGACCCTGGCGCCCGGGCGCGGCGCGCGCGTAGCCGAGCCGGGCGTCGAGGAGGCGCGCCAGGTGTTCGAAGTGCGCCGCATGCTCGAGGCGGCGATGATCCGGCGCGCCGCGGTCGAGCTGGCGCCGCCCCAGCTGGCCGAGCTGCGCTCGCACCTGGCGGCCGAGAAGGCGGCGATCCAGCGCACCGACGTCTCGGGGCGTACGCGCCTGCTTGCCGACTTCCACGTCACCGTCGCGGCAATGCTCGGCAACGCGGTGCTCGCCGGGATGCTCGGCGAGCTGGTCTCGCGCTCGTCGCTGATCGCGTTGATGTACCAGTCGGCGAATTCGGCCGAGCACTCGTTCGAGGAGCACGTCGCGATCGTCGACGCGATCGAGGAACGCGACCCGCGAACCGCCGTGAAGCTGATGGAAAGCCACCTGCACAGCGTCGAGCGCAACCTGCATCTGAACCCGCGCATTCCCGACCTCGAGTCGGCGCTTCGGCCGAGGAGCAGCCCATGACTCCGGGCGCGCCGGGCGACGCGACGTCCTACCCCCGGGACCTCGTCGGCTACGGCGCCGACGTTCCGCACGCGCGCTGGCCGAACGGCGCGCGAATCGCCGTGCAGTTCGTCCTCAACGTCGAGGAAGGCGGCGAGAACAACGTGCTGCACGGCGACCCGACGTCGGAGACCTTCCTGTCCGAGCTCGTCACGGCGCAGGCGTACGAGAACCGGCACATGACGATGGAGTCGATGTACGAATACGGCTCGCGCGCCGGCGTCTGGCGCATCCTGCGCGAGTTCGATGCGCGCCGGCTTCCGCTCACCGTCTTCGGCGTCGCCATGGCGCTGCAACGCTATCCCGGGCTCGCCGCCGCGTTCATGGCGCGTGGCGACGAGATCGCCAATCACGGTCTGCGCTGGATCCACTACCAGAACCTGTCCCAGGCGACGGAGCGACACCACGTCGACGTTGCGACGCGGATGCTGAAGGAGCTCACCGGAGGCGCGTGGCCGCTCGGCTGGTACACCGGCCGCGACAGCCCGAACACGCGCCGGCTCGTCGTCGAGCACGGCGGCTACGAGTACGACAGCGACTACTACGGCGACGATCTGCCGTTCTGGACCGAGGTCGAGACGAGCTCGGGAACAAAGCAGCCGCATCTCGTCGTTCCCTACTCGCTCGACGTCAACGACATGCGCTTCGTCCAGGCGCAGGGCTTCAACACCGGCGAGCACTTCTACGTCTACCTGCGCGACAGCTTCGACGCGCTCTACGCCGAAGGCGACCCGGACGGGCTCGACCGGCCGAAGATGATGTCGATCGGCATGCACTCGCGCCTGCTCGGCAAGCCAGGCCGGATCGGCGCCCTGCAGCGCTTCCTCGATCACGTGGCGGCGCACGACCACGTCTGGGTCGCGCGACGGATCGACATCGCGCGGCACTGGAAGGCGATTCATCCTTTCGTTCCGTCCCCGGCCGCGCGAGCGGAAAGCTGAGCCGCATGGCCGCGACGCTCACCCTCGAGACGCTCAACGCCGCATCGCCGCAAGCGTTCGGCGAGCTGCTCGCCGGCATCTACGAGCATTCGCCGTGGGTCGCGAGCGTGGCCGAGCCGCGCCGTCCGTTCACGAGCCTCGCCCAGCTCAAGCGCGTGCTCTTCGAGGCGGTCACGGCAGCGAGCCGCGACGATCGCCTCGCCCTCTTGCGCGCCCATCCCGAGCTCGCCGGCAAGGCGATGGCCGCCAGGACGCTGACGGCCGAGTCGACGCACGAGCAGGGCCGGGCCGGCCTCGCGCAGTGCACGGCCAGCGAGCTGGCGACGCTGCAGCGCCGCAACGCCGCCTACCAGGAGAAGTTCGGCTTTCCCTTCATCCTCGCCGTGCGCGGGCCGCGCGGCGACGGCCTCGCGAAGGCGCAGATCCTCGCGACCTTCGCGCGCCGCCTCGAGAACCATCCCGATTTCGAATTCGACGAAGCGCTGCGCAACGTGCATCGCATCGCCGAGCTGCGTCTCGACGATCGCTTCGGCTTCGCTCCCGTGCTCGGCCGCCAGGCCTGGGACTGCGCCGAGCTGCTCGCGAGGCACTCCGACCCGGGCTTCGCAGAGCACGGGCAGCTGACCGTCACCTACCTGACGGACGCCCATCGCGCCTGCGCCGCGCAGCTCGTGCGCTGGATGCGCGAGTGCGGCTTCGATGAAGTGAAGATCGACGCGGTCGGAAACGTCGTCGGCGTGTATCGGGGCGACCCTCCCTTGCAGGGAGCGGCCGGGCTTGCAAGCCCGGCCCGCTCGGCGGGCTCGCCGCATGCGGCTCGAGATCCCCGCCTCGCCCCCGGCCCTCTCCCGCACGCGGGAGAGGGAGGAAAGCGGCTCTTGACGGGGAGCCACTACGACACGGTCCGCAACGGCGGCAAGTACGACGGGCGGCTCGGCATCTTCGTGCCGATGATCTGCGTGCGTGAACTGCATCGCAGCGGGCGGCGCCTGCCCTTTGCCATCGAGGTCGTCGGCTTCGCCGAAGAAGAAGGCCAGCGCTATAAGGCGACCTTTCTCGGCTCGGGCGCGCT
>DATMGW010000451.1:0-6013 GCA_035555295.1 Caldimonas sp. | reverse complement strand
GTCCAGCCGGGCGAGTAGAAGGGGCGGCTGACGCTTCCCAGGGCGTGCAGGCGCGAGCCGGTCTGGCGCGGCGCGAGGTAGGTGTCTTCGGGGTTGGAGAAGCGGTTCAGCTCCGACTCGAAGGAGAGCTCAAAGCCGTTGCGCCACGGCGCCGCATAGCGCACCCCGACCTGCGGCAGCCGATCGTACGGCGGCGGGTCGATGCGCGTCGTCGGATCGACCGTCTGCAGCAATTGCCAGCGCTCGACGCGCGCGTAGGTCGTCCAGTCGCCGAACGGCCGCGAGACCTGCAGGTCGGTCTGCAGCAGGCGTTGCGTCGAGGTCTTCAGCTCGCCCGGGAAGTCCTTCCAGTAGTCGTCGTCGGAGACACGCAGGACGTGCGCCTGGGCGAACCAGTCGTAGGGAAGCTGGCCCTCGTGGGCCAGGCGCAGCGAATAGCGCGAGCGCCCGGCGACGGCGTCGTGCGGCATGAGCTTGAGGTCGGCCTCGCCGAAGTAGTTCGGCTCGAGATAGCGGAACTCGGTGTCGAGCGCCGGGCCGCGCCGCAGGCTGTCCGATGGCGTGAAGGTCGCGTCGCGGTTCGGCGCGATGTTCCAGTAGTAGGGGATCGCCGCCTGGAAGCCGCTCTTGCTGTCGAGGCCGATGCTCGGCGGCAGGAACCCCGACTTGCGCTCGTCGTTGAGGGGAAAGCTGAGCACCGGCGAGGCGAGGATCGGAATGCCGTAGAAGCGCAGCACGGCGTCGCGCGCCACGCCTTCGTTGCTCTCGTTGTCGATCTGGATGCTGCCTGCCCTGAGGATCCAGACCGGATCGGCGCCGTCGGCTGCCGTGCAGCTCGAGTACGTCGCGTCGGTCGCGGCGGCGCGGAATTCGTCGATGAAGTCGATCCGCCCCGCCTTGCCGCCGGCGCCGGTGCGCGCGAAGCGATAGGTCGGCGTCTGGAAGAAGCCTTCGAAGCGCTCGACCTTGAGCTGCAGCTCCGGACCCATGAAGACGTTGCCGTCGCGGCTGACGACGACGTGCCCGGTGGCGCGAGCCAGATCCTCGGCCTGATCGTAGGTCAGCCGGTCGGCGCGAATGACGACGCCGCCGCGCCGGAACTCGACGTCGCCGATGGCTTCGGCGTCGAGGTCGGGGCGGCCGCGCAGCTCGCGCGCGCGCAGGATGATCGGCAAGGAGCGTCCGGCCTCGCCGCGCGGCGGCGGCTGCAACGAAGGCGCCTCGCGCAACTCGATGCCGACCGGAGCGCTCGCCGTGGACGCCGGCGCACCGGGCGGCAGCGGCTGCGCGGCGGCACCGCCGGCCGTGCCCGCGAGCAGTGCGAAGCAGAGGATGCGTAGCCGGACGGCCTGGCAGAGGCGAGCGCGCATCGATTTGTAGAATCGATTATCCACGAGGCCCGCGCACCTAGGATCAGGCCCTTCTCCCGCGAACGCGCCCACGACGACTCGACCAGCGCGTCTTCAGCCCCGTGACTCCCGCCCCATCACCTCAGAAGATCGACTGGCCCGACCCGGCCCGCGAAACGGCGTTCGCCTCCTGGCTCGCCGGCCTGGTGGAACGCCGCGGCGTCGTCGCTTCCTCGCTTCGCCCGGCGTCGAGCGACGCGAGCTTTCGCCGCTATTTCCGCGCCGATCTCGGCACCGGTGGCAGCGCCATCGTCATGGATGCGCCGCCGCCGCAGGAAGACGTGCGGCCCTTCGTCCACGTCGCCGGGCTCATCGCCGGCGCCGGCCTGCACGCGCCGCGCGTCCTCGAGGCCGACGCCGCGAACGGCTTTCTCCTCCTCGACGATCTCGGCGACGAGCCCTACCTGCGCGCCTTGCTGGAGGCGCAGGCGCGCGGCGACGGCCGGCGCGCCGATGCCCTGATGCGCGACGCGATCGGCGCCCTCGTCGCCTGGCAGCGCGGCATCCCCGGCGCCGCGCTGCCACCCTACGACGAGGCGCTTCTGCGTCGCGAGCTCGCGCTCTTTCCCGAGTGGTGCGTCGCGCGCGAATGCGACGCCGCGTGGTCGCCGAGCGATCGCGCGACGTGGGAGCGCAGCTGTGACCAGCTCGTCGCCAGCGCCCTGGCGCAACCAACGGTCGCCGTGCACCGCGACTGGATGCCGAGAAACCTGATGGTCGCCGACCCGAACCCCGGCATCCTCGACTTCCAGGACGCGGTGCGCGGCCCGATCGCCTACGACCTCGCCTCGCTGTTGCGCGACGCCTTCGTCTCGTGGGACGAAGAGCAGGAGCTCGACTGGGCGATCCGCTATTGGGAGGCGGCGCGCCGCGCGAGGCTTCCGGTCGACGTCGATTTCGCCGAGCTCTGGCGCGCCCTCGAATGGATGGGCTTGCAGCGGCACCTGAAGGTGCTGGGCATCTTCTCGCGCCTGAAGCACCGCGACGCCAAGGCCGCCTATAGCGCCGACCTGCCACGCTTCTTCGCCTACGCGCACAAGGTCGCGACGCGCTATGCTGCGCTGCGCCCGCTCGGACGCCTGCTCGAGCCGCTGATGGGCGCCACGCGCATCGACGCGTTCTACTGACGACGCGGCGACGATGCTTCGCCTCACCGAGATCCGCCTTCCCCTCGAGCACGACGAAGCGACGCTGCGCGCGGCGGCGCTGGTACGCCTGGGTATTGACGACGCCGATCTCGTCTCGGTGCGCGTCTTCAAGCGCGGCTACGACGCGCGCAAGCGCATGGCGATCGTTTTCGTCTATACGCTCGACTGCGAGGTCGGCGACGAAGCCACGGTGCTCGCCCGGCATGCCGGCGATCCGCACGTACGACCCGCGCCGGACATGCGCTACCGCTTCGTCGCCCACGCGCCGGCCGATTTCGCGGCCGATGCCGCGCCGCGCCCGGTCGTCGTCGGCTTCGGGCCGTGCGGCCTGTTTGCCGCGCTGCTCCTCGCGCAGATGGGCTTTCGCCCGCTCGTCCTCGAGCGCGGCCGCGCCGTGCGCGAGCGGACGCAGGACACCTGGGGCCTGTGGCGGCGCGGCGTGCTCGACCCGGAATCGAACGTGCAGTTCGGCGAAGGCGGTGCCGGAACGTTTTCCGACGGCAAGCTGTGGAGCCAGATCAGCGACCCGCGCCATCTCACGCGCAAGGTGATCGACGAGTTCGTGAAGGCAGGCGCGCCGGAGGAGATCGCCTTCGTCGCCAAGCCGCACATCGGCACCTTTCGCCTCGTCGGCGTCGTCGAGAAGATGCGCCGCGAGATCGAAAGGCTCGGCGGCGAGATCCGCTTCGGCACGCGCGTCGTCGACGTGCGCACCGAGGCCGGCCGCATCCGCGGCGTCACTGCCGTTCGCGCCGGCGGCGAGCCCGAGGAGATCGATGCCGGGCAGGTCGTCCTCGCCCTCGGCCACAGTGCGCGCGATACGTTCCAGATGCTGCACGAGCGCGGCGTCGCCATGCAGGCCAAGCCCTTTTCGATCGGCCTGCGCATCGAGCATCCGCAAAGCCTCATCGACCGCGCCCGCTTCGGCGAGAAGTACGCCGGGCATCCGCTGCTCGGCGCCGCCGACTACCGGCTCGTCCATCACGCGAGAAACGGGCGATCGGTCTACAGCTTCTGCATGTGCCCCGGCGGCACGGTCGTCGCCGCGACCTCGGAAGTCGGCCGCGTCGTCACCAACGGCATGAGCCAGTACTCGCGCAACGAGCGCAACGCCAACGCCGGCCTCGTCGTCGGCATTACGCCCGACGACTATCGCGCCGCGGAAACGAGCGGCGAGGTCGGCCCGCTCGACGGCATCGCCTTCCAGCGCTTGTGGGAGTCGCGCGCCTACGCGCTCGGCGGCGAGAACTACGCGGCGCCGGGGCAGCGCGTCGGCGACTTCCTGAACGGGCGCGCATCGACGGCGTTCGGCGCCGTGCTCCCTTCGTACACGCCCGGCGTTCTGCCAACCGACCTCGCCGCGCCGGGCAACGAGAGCCTGCCGGGCTACGCGATCGAGGCGATCCGCGAGGCGCTGCCTGCGTTCGCGAAACAGATCGCCGGCTTCACGATGGACGATGCGGTGCTCACCGGCGTCGAGACGCGCACCTCGTCGCCGTTGCGCATGCCGCGCAGCGCAGACCGGCAAAGCGTCAACGTCGCCGGACTCTACCCGGCCGGCGAAGGCGCGGGCTACGCCGGCGGAATCATGTCGGCGGCGGTCGACGGGATCGAGACCGCCGAGGCGATCGCGCGCGCGATGGTCGGATGACCTCTATAATTGCAATACACGTATAGCACTTGGCCGACATGCTTGCCCTGCGCCTCCCCCCGGATTTGGACGCCCGCCTCGACGCACTCGCGAAGAAGACCGGCCGGACCAAGAGTCACTACGCTCGCGAGGCGATCGTCGAGTTCATCGACGACCTCGAAGACCTGTACCTCGCGCAGAAGCGCTCGGCGTTGCTGGAGCGGGGAAAGACGAAGACGATTCCGCTCATCGAACTGGAGCGAAAGCTTGGCTTGGCGGATTGAATTCGATCCCGCTGCCGCCAAGGAACTTGCAAAGCTCGATAAACCGGTCGCCCGCCGCATCACGGCTTTTCTCGGCCAATGCGTGGCGACTCTCGCCGACCCGCGCAGCCTGGGCGAAGCGTTACGCGGCGACGAGCTGGGGCAATTCTGGAAATATCGCCTTGGCGACTATCGGATCATTGCCCGCATAGTCGACAAGCGCGTCGTCATCGTCGTCTTGCGCATCGGCCACCGCGGCGACGTCTATAGCCGCTGACAATCGATCACGGACACGCCGCCATCACCTGCGCCACCGCAGCCGTGAGCTTCTTGCCGTAGGGCACGTGCAGGAACTCGTTCGGGCCGTGCGCGTTGCTCTTCGGCCCGAGGACGCCGCAGACCATCATCTGCGACTTCGGAAAGCTCTGCTGCAGCATGCTCATCAGCGGGATCGTCCCGCCCTGGCCGATGTAGCCGCACGGCGCGCCGAAGTGCGCCTGCGACGCCGAGTCGAGCGCCGAGGTCAGCCACGGCGCCAGGGTCGGCGCGTTCCAGCCGGTCGCTCCCGACGCGCCGGGGCGGCCGTCGGAACTGAAGGTGACCTTCGCGTTGTACGGCGCGTTGTCCTCGAGCAGCGCCTTCAGCGTCGCGGCCGCGACGTTGCCGTCGACGAGCGGCGGCGTGCGCAGGCTCAGCTTGAACGCGGTGTAGGGGCGCAGCACGTTGCCGGCGTCGCGCAGCGCCGGCATGCCATCGACGCCGGTGACCGACAACGTCGGCCGCCAAGTGCGGTTGATGAGCGCTTCGACCGGATCGGTGGTCGTCGGCACGGTCGGGCCGCCATCGGCGCCGCAGGCCCAGGGGAAGCGCTTCCAGACCTCGTCGCCGAGGATCTGCGCCGTCGCCTTCGCCTGCTCGACGCGATCGGCGGGAATCGCGCAATGCAGGCTCTCGGGAAGGAGGCGCCCGGTCTTCGAATCCTCGATCCGCTCGAGCACCTGGCGCAGGATGCGAAAGCTCGACGGCACGAGCCCGCTCGCATCGCCCGAGTGAACGCCTTCGCTCAGGATCTCGACCTTGAGCGTGCCGCTGACGACGCCGCGCAGGCTCGTCGTCAGCCAGAGCTGGTCGTAGTTGCCGGCCCCCGAATCGAGGCAGACGACGAGGGTGACGTCGCCCAGGCGATCCTTGAGCGCGTCGAGGTAGACCGGCAGGTCGAATGAGCCGCTTTCCTCGCAGGTCTCGATCAGGCCGACGCAGCGCGGCCGGGCGATACCCTGCCGGTCGAGCGCCTGGATCGCGGTGATCGCGGCATAGATCGCATAGCCGTCGTCGGCGCCGCCGCGGCCGTAGAGGAGACCGTTCTCGAAGCGCGGCGTCCACGGCCCGTAGCCGTTCTTCCAGCCGCTGAACTCGGGCTGCTTGTCGAGGTGGCCGTAGAGGCAGACTGTCACCGCCCCGGCGTCGTTGCCGCCCGGGCGCGTCGCCGGAACGTCGAAGAAGATGACGGGGGTGCGGCCCTCGAGGCGGATCACCTCGAGCTTCATTCCGGCGACCTTCTGC
>DATMGW010000450.1:0-10837 GCA_035555295.1 Caldimonas sp. | reverse complement strand
TCGTAGATCTGGTTCGCGAGCAGGAGCTTGCCGATGTTGGAGAAGACCGGATCGGGCATCACCACGCCCGAAGGCGCATCCTCGGTCGCGTAGACGCTCGCCGCGACGCCGCAGGCGTAGAAGCCCTCGACGATGCCGATGAGCTGCACCATCTGCTCGCGCAGGTGCCCCTCCTTACCGGGGTCGAAGCCGTTCGCCTCGCACATCAGGGCACCGGCGCCGATCAGCAGGTCGCCGAAGCCGGCGCGCGCGGCGATGCAAGTGTGGCGATGGTGGGTCGCGTAGCTGTAGGTCAGGTGCGCCGAATGCTGCCATTCGCCGCCGAGGAAGACGCGCTCCCACGGAACGAAGACGCGGTCGAAGACGACGACACCGGTCGACTGCCCGTACCTGCCCGAGAACAGCGCTGCCTTCTCGCCCGGACGGCCAGCCGGCCGCGCGACGATCGTGAGGCCGTCGGCGTCGCAGGGAACGGCGCAGCAGACGGCGAAGTCGGCGTCGGCCTCGCCCATGTTGCGGCTCGGCATGACGAGGAATTCGTGCACGTACGGCGCCGCGGTGACGATCGCCTTCGTCCCGGAGATGACCAGCCCCAAGGCGCTGCGCTCGACGACGTGGACATAGCTGTCGGCGTTGGCCTGCTCGTGCGGTCGCTTGCTCCGATCGCCCTTGGCGTCGGTCATGGCGATGCCGACCGCCAGGTCGCGGTCCTGGAAGTCGTGCAGGTACGCGGCGAAACGCTCGCTGTAGCGCGTGCCGGTATCGGCATCGACGCGCGCCGTCGCCTGCGCCAGCGCGCTGAAGGCGTCGTGCGCGAGGTAGCGTTGCGCGCACCCCGTCTCCTGGCACAGGATGCGAACCGCTTCGAGCTTGTTCAGCAGGTCGGCGCTGCTCGCGTCGACGTGCAGCATCCGGTTCACGGTCTTGCCGCTCGATCCCTGCACCGCCAGCATCAGAGGCGCGAGCTCCTCACGCAGGGCGAAGTCGTAGCTCACTCCGAGAGCGTTGATTCCCGGGCGCAGCTGGGGCGCGTCGGCGACGCTATCGACCCGTTGCCCGTCGACCCAGACGCGCGGCCGGTAGCGGCGCAGCGATTCCCTGTATTCGGCGGCGTTCATCAGCATCGGCGATTCCTCCGGCGGGCGGCCCCAGCGATTGTCGTGTCCACGCCGTGCCCCTTGGCGGAAAATCGCGCCGTCTCTTGCGAAGGAACAAACCGATGCGCACGCTTTGCGATCCCGCCGACTGCACCTTGCTCGTCATCGACCCGCAGGTCCGCCTCATGCCGGCGATCCACGACGCCGAGAACGTGATCCGCCGTTGCGTCCAGCTCGCCACCGCGGCACGCGAGCTGGGAATCCATGTCATCGGCACCGAGCAGAATCCCGAGGGACTCGGTCCGCTCGTTGCCGAGATCGGCGGGCTCTGCGACACCACGTTTTCGAAGTTCCATTTCTCGGCGAGCGCCGAGGAAGGCTTCCTGTCGCGCCTGCCGCATGGCCGCAATACCTTTGTCGTCGCCGGCTGCGAGGCGCACGTCTGCGTCATGCAGACCGTGGTCGGCCTGGTCGAGACCGGTCACATCGTGAAATGGGTCGCCGACGCGGTCGGCTCGCGGCATCCGCACAACCGCCTCGCCGCGACGGAGCGGGCCCGCAGCATCGGCGCCGACATCGTCACGACCGAGATGGTGATCTTCGAGTGGCTCGGAACGAGCGAGCACCCGAAGTTCAGGAAGCTCGCCCAGCTGATCCGCTGATCGACACGACGATCCGGCCGCGCACCTGCCCGGACATGAGCGCTTCGGCCTTCGCGATCGCGTCCTCGAGCGGAACGTCTATGCTAATCAGGTCGAGCGCCCTGGCGTCGAGGTCGGTGGCGAGCCGGTCCCACGCTTCGCGGCGGCGCGCGATCGGTGCCATCACGCTGTCGATGCCGGAAAGCGTCACGCCGCGCAGGATGAAAGGCATCACGGTGCCCGGCAGGTCGTGGCCCTGCGCCAGGCCGCAGGCGGCGACGACGCCACCGTAGCGCGTCTGCGCCAGAACGTTGACGAGCGTGTGGCTGCCGACCGCGTCGATCGCCGCCGCCCAGCGCTCCTTCTGCAAGGGCTTGCCTGGCGCGGCGAGCTCGGCGCGGTCGATCACGCCCGCAGCACCGAGCTGCTTCAGGTAGTCGGCCTCGCTCGACCTGCCGGTCGCCGCGATGACGCGATGGCCCCCTCGCGCAAGCAAGGCGACGGCGATGCTGCCGATCCCACCGGTTGCTCCCGTGACGAGGACCTCGCCATCGCCGGGCTTCGCGCCGTGCCGCTCGAGCGCGAGGACGCACAGCATGGCCGTGTAGCCGGCCGTTCCGATCGCCATCGCCTGCCGGGTCGTGAAGGTTGCGGGCAGGCGCACGAGCCAATCGCCCTTCAGGCTGGCGCGTTCGGCGAGGCACCCCCAGCGCGTCTCGCCGACACCCCAGCCGTTGTGCACGACCCGGTCGCCCGCCTTCCACGCCGCGTGGCTCGACTCGAGCACCGTTCCCGCGCCGTCGATTCCCGCGATCATCGGCCAGCTCCGAACGACCGGGCTGCGATTCGTGATCGCCAGGCCGTCCTTGAAATTGAGCGTCGAGTGCTCGACCGCGACCAGCACGTCGCCTTCTGGAAGCAGGGCTTCGTCGACCGAGCGCAGCGCGGCGCGGAAGCCCGCATCGTCCTTTTCGAGCCAGATCGCCTTGAACATCGTATTTCCGAAGTGCGATGACGAGACCGACGATAGCGCAGCCGCCCGCTCGCCCGAGGAAAAGGCATCGGAAACGCGACGTATCGACGGTTGACTCGGCGCCACGGCGTCGCCTATGCTGCGCCCCGATGCGAATCGCCACCCCCGCCACCCGACGACCCGCCCGCGTCATCGCGGCCGCGTTGCTCCTCTCGGCGGCCACGGGGCTGGCCTGGGCGGCGCCCGACGAGCCGGCCGACGCGATGCTGCAGTTGCTCGCCGACAAGGGGCTGCTCGCCGCGCCGATCCCCGCGACGAGCGACGACAGCACCGCCGGGGAAGGCACTCAGCCCAGTCTTATCCGCGAGGTTCACGATCGCGCCGCCGACATGGTCGTCTCGGCGATGAACTTCATCGGCGTCCGCTACCGGCGCGGCGGAACCTCGGCCGAGACCGGCTTCGATTGCAGCGGCTTCACGCGCCACGTCTTCGAGATGAGCCTGGGCCTCGTCCTGCCGCGCCGCGCCGACGAGCAGGCGGCGGCGCCGGGCCTCGTCAAGGTCAGCCGCGAGGACCTGAAGCCCGGCGACCTCGTCTTCTTCAACACGATGCGGCGGACCTTCTCGCACGTCGGCATCTACATCGGCGACAACCGCTTCATCCACGCGCCGAGCCACGGCAAGGACGTACGCACCGACAACCTCGGCTTCGCCTACTGGGCCAAGCGCTTCAACGGCGCGCGCCGTGTCGAGTGGCCGTCCGAGGCTCCGATCGCCGCTGCGCAGAGCCCCGCCGAGACGACGACGCATTGACATTGCCGGCCCTTCGGGCTGCGCGGAGCGACGCCGAGGGCACAATGCGCGAATGACCGAGAGAGTCATCATCCCCGTCGCCGATCACCGGGACGTCGCCCCCCTGCCGGTGATCCCCGCCACCCCCGCCGCGCCGACCGGCGAAGTGCTCGACCGCCTGCAGCGGCCGCTACACGATCTGCGCATCTCGGTCACCGACCGCTGCAACTTCCGCTGCGGCTACTGCATGCCGAAGGAGGTCTTCGACAGGCGCTACCCGTTCCTGCCGCACTCGTCTTTGCTCAGCTTCGAGGAAATCACTCGCGTCGCCCGGCTCTTCGTCGCGCACGGGGTGCGCAAGATCCGTCTGACCGGCGGCGAGCCGCTGCTGCGTCGCGACCTCGAACGCCTCGTCTCCATGCTCGCCGAGCTTCGCAGCGTCGAAGGCGACCGGCTCGACCTGACGCTGACGACGAACGGCTCGATCCTCGCGAAGAAGGCACGGGCGCTGAAAGATGCTGGGCTCGGTCGCGTCACGGTGAGCCTCGACGCGCTCGACGACGCGATCTTCCGCCGCATGAACGACGCCGATTTTCCGGTTGCCGAGGTGCTGGCGGGAATCGACGCTGCCGAGGACGTGGGACTCGGGCCGATCAAGGTCAACATGGTCGTCAAGCGCGGCGTCAACGACCAGGAGATCGTGCCGATGGCGCGCCGCTTCCGCGATCGCAACGTCGTCCTGCGCTTCATCGAATACATGGACGTCGGCTCGACAAACGGCTGGCGCATGGACGAGGTGCTGCCCTCGGCCGAGGTGATCGCGCGGATCGGCGCCGCCTTCGCGATCGAGCGCGTTGCCGTGTCGACGGTCGGCGAGACGGCAGAGCGCTGGCGCTATGCGCGATCGGGCGGCGAGCCCGAGGCGCCCGGCGAGATCGGCACGATCTCGAGCGTGACGAAGGCGTTCTGCCGCGACTGCAACCGCGCCCGCCTGTCGACCGAGGGCAAGCTCTTCCTGTGCCTGTTCGCCAGCCGCGGCTACGACCTGCGCAGCCTGGTGCGCGGCGGCGCGAGCGACGCCGAAATCGCCGCGGCGATCGGCCTGATCTGGCAAGGCCGCGACGATCGCTATTCCGAGCTGCGCGGCCGCGCCGAAGCGCCCTCCGGCACCGGGGCGCGCCGGGTCGAGATGCACTACATCGGTGGTTGAGAGCCGGCAAGCCCCCGAGCGCACGACCGAGGCGCCGGCGATCCGTCCCCTCGTCGTCGCCGACCTGCCGGGCTACAAGCAGCTGCGCGACGACATGCTGCTTGCGCATCCCGAGGCGTTCACCTCCGACGCCGCCGCCGAGCAATTCAAGGAGCCGGCCGACTATCTGCAGCGCCTGGGCCTCGACCGCAAGGAAGGCGGCCACTTTCTGCTCGGTGCCTGGAGCCGCGGCCGGATCGTCGGGGCGATCGGCTGCGAGCGCGACCCGCGCACGAAGGTGCGCCATGTCGGCCACGTCGTCGGCATGATGGTGCGGCCCGAGGCGCGCGGCCGGGGCATCGGACGCGAGCTCCTCGTCGCCTGCATCGCCGAGGCGCGCCGCACCGCCGGCATGGAGATGCTGACGCTCACGGTGCCGGCCAGCAACGCCGCCGCGATCCACCTCTACGAAGGCCGCGGCTTCGTCGCCTACGGCAACCTGCGCCGCGCCATCAAGGTCGGCAACGCCTATCACGACAAGCTGCACATGGTGCTCGCACTGTGAGGCGAGGCGCCACGTTTGGGCGGCGCCGACGCGGCGCCCGGCCCGCTGCTGCAGCTGGCCCTCAGCGCGTCGCCAGCCGCCGCCACGTCTCGATGACCGAATCGGGGTTGAGCGAAATCGAGGCGATGCCTTCGTCGGCGAGCCAGTCGGCAAAATCCGGGTGGTCGCTCGGCCCCTGGCCGCAGATGCCGATGTACTTGCCGGTGGCGCGGCAGGCGGCGATCGCGCGCGAGATCAGCGCCTTGACGGCGGGATCGCGCTCGTCGAAATCGCGGGCTAGCTGCTCGAGCCCGGAATCGCGGTCGAGCCCGAGCGTCAGCTGCGTCAGGTCGTTCGAGCCGATCGACATGCCGTCGAAGTGCTCGAGGAAGCGCTCGGCGAGGATGGCGTTGCTCGGCACCTCGCACATCATGATGACCTTGAGGCCGTCGCTGCCGCCGGCGGCGGCGCGCCGCAGGCCGCGCGCCGCCAGCATGGCGACGACGCTCTCGGCCTGGCCCAGCGTGCGCACGAACGGCACCATCACCTCGACGTTGCTCAGGCCCATCTCGCGGCGCACCCGGACCAGCGCTTCGCACTCCATCGCGAACGCCTCGCCGAAGGCCTCGCTGACGTAGCGCGAGGCGCCGCGAAAGCCCAGCATCGGGTTCTCTTCTTCGGGCTCGTAGCGCGAGCCGCCGATGAGCTTTCGGTACTCGTTGCTCTTGAAGTCGGACAGGCGGACGATCACCGGCTTCGGCCAGAACGCGGCGGCGATCGTCGCGATGCCCTCGGCCAGCTTGTCGACGTAGAAGGCGCGCGGCGAGGCGTGGCCGCGGGCGACGCTCTCGACCGCCTTCTTCAGGTCGGCGTCGATGTTCGGATAGTCGAGGATCGCCTTCGGGTGCACGCCGATGTTGTTGTTGATGATGAACTCGAGGCGGGCCAGGCCGACGCCGGAGTTCGGCATCTGCGCGAACTCGAAGGCGAGCTGCGGGTTGCCGACATTCATCATCATCTTGATCGGCGAGTAGGGCAGCTCGCCGCGTTGCACGTCGGTGACCTCGGTCTCGAGCAGGCCGTCGTAGACGTGGCCGGTGTCGCCTTCGGAACAGGCGACCGTGACGAGCGCGCCTTCCTTCAGCACCGAGGTCGCGTTGCCGCAGCCGACGACGGCGGGGATGCCGAGCTCGCGGGCGATGATCGCGGCGTGGCAGGTGCGACCGCCGCGATTGGTGACGATGGCGCTCGCCCGCTTCATCACCGGCTCCCAGTTCGGGTCGGTCATGTCGGTGACGAGGACGTCGCCGGGCTGGACGCGATCCATGTCGGCGACTCCGTCGACAATGCGGACCGGCCCGGTGCCGATCTTCTGGCCGATGGCGCGCCCCTCGACGAGCACGGTTCCCGTGCTCCTGAGCGCGTAGCGCTGCTCGGCCTTGCCGACGCTTCGGCTCTTCACCGTCTCGGGCCGCGCCTGCAGGATGTAGAGCTTGCCGTCGATGCCGTCCCTGCCCCACTCGATGTCCATCGCCCGGCCGTAGTGCTGCTCGATGACGAGGGCGTAGCGTGCGAGCTCCATCACCTCGGCATCGGACAGCGAATAGCGGTTGCGCTGCTCGGTCGCCGTGTCGGTGGTAACGACGAGCTTTCCGCTCGCAGCCTTTTCCTCGGCCGAGGCGAAACCCATGCGGATCAGCTTCGAGCCGAGGTTGCGGCGGATGATCGCGACCTTGCCGTGCTTGAGCGCCGCCTTGTGGACGTAGAACTCGTCGGGGTTCACGGCACCCTGGACGACCGTCTCGCCGAGGCCGTAGCTCGAGGTGATGAAGACGACGCCGGCAAATCCGCTCTCGGTATCGATCGTGAACATCACGCCGGCCGAGCCGAGGTCGCTGCGCACCATGCGCTGCACTCCCGCCGAAAGCGCCACGTCGTTGTGCGCATAGCCCTTGTGCACCCGATAACTGATGGCGCGATCGTTGTAGAGGCTGGCGTAGACCTCGTGCGTCTTCGCGAGCACGGCGTCGATGCCGACGACATTGAGGAAGGTCTCCTGCTGCCCGGCGAAGGACGCGTCGGGGAGGTCTTCCGCTGTGGCCGAGGAGCGCACCGCGAAGCTCGCCTGCGGGTCGTCGTTCGCCAGCCGTTCGTACTCGCTGCGAATCGCTTCTTCGAGTGCCGGCGGGAAGGGCTGCTGCTCGACCCAGCCGCGAATCTCGGCGCCGGCCTCGGCGAGCGCACGCACGTCGTCGGTATCGAGCCTGACGAGGCGCTCGGCGATCCGCCGGGCAAGGCCTCCTTCGGCGAGGAACAGGCGAAACGCATGCGCCGTCGTCGCGAAGCCGCCGGGGACGCGAACGCCCGACTCGCTCAACTGGCTGATCATCTCGCCGAGGGAGGCGTTCTTGCCGCCGACCGCCTCGACATCGGTCATTCTCAGGTGTTCAAGGCGGGCGACGAGGGCGGTCGCCAGGTGGGTGGTTGGCATGGGAGAGCTCTGGGGTCGTGACAAACCGGTGCCTCCCGGCCCTCGGGGGCCGGCCCGGCCGTGCTCGGTCTGCGATCGCCGTTCTCGCAGCCCGGCCTGCGAACATCGAGTAGGCAGCGGGCGCGGCGTGGGCGAGAGACGGAATGCATGAGCGCGGAACGGGGCGGCACGGGCGGAAACTGCGTCGATTCTACGAGCCGCCCCGATCGGCGCTGTCGGCGGCCGCGCCGCGATGAGTGTCATCATCGCCGACATGAATCACGCCACCACGCCCGTGCCCGCTCCCCCGCAGGCGCCGTCCCAGCCGGGCCCGCGGCACACGGTCTTCTTCATCTCCGACGGCACGGGGATCACCGCCGAGACCTTCGGCAACTCGATCCTCTCGCAGTTCGCGATCAAGCCGCGCCACCTGCGCCGGCCTTTCATCGACTCGACCGACAAGGCGCACCAGGTCGTGCGCGAGATCAACCACACGGCGCAGGTCGAGGGGCGCCGGCCCGTCGTCTTCGTGACGCTCGTCAACGCCGAGATCCTCGCCGTCGTGAAGGAGCGCTCGCTCGGACTCGTGATGGACATGTTTAACACCTTCATCGAGCCGCTCGAAGCCGAGTTCGGAATCACCTCGAACCACCGGATCGGGCGCTTCTCCGACGTCTCCGAGAGCCAGGAATACACGGACCGCATCGAGGCGATCAACTTCGCGCTCGCACACGATGACGGCCAGTCGGTGAAGAGCCTGGTCGAAGCCGACGTCATCCTGGTCGGCGTCAGCCGCAGCGGCAAGACGCCGACCTCGCTCTACCTGGCGATGCAGCATGGCATCAAGGCCGCCAACTACCCGCTCATTCCCGAGGACTTCGAGCGCGCCACGCTGCCGGCGACGCTGACGCCGTTCAAGGCCAAGTGCTTCGGCCTGACGATCGACCCGGACCGGCTCGCCCGGATCCGCAACGAACGCAGGCCGAACAGCACCTACGCCTCGACCGCGAACTGCCGCTGGGAAGTGAGGGAGGGCGAATCGATGATGAAGCGCGAGGGCATCGCCTGGCTGTCGTCGACGCACAAGTCGATCGAGGAGATCGCGACGACGATCTTGCGCGACCTGCGGCCGGATCGGCTGATGTACTGAGGACGACTGCACGTCACCGGGCGGGCAAACGTCACGACCGGCGTCCGCCGCGGGGGTCGTCGCGCCGCCCCCGAACGCATAGAGTTCGCGTTCTTGCCGTCGGCAAGATGACGGGGAGCCTGCGTGGACCTGACCTTCGACGACACTTTCGACATCTCGGACTACGGCGGCAAGCTCTTCAAGGCCGAACCGATCCGGCTCGGCACGAGCTGGGACATCCCCGGCGTAAAGGCGGCGACGCCCGAAGGCAAGGAAGTCGAGAAGATGGTCAAGGCCCTCTGGGCCAAGGTGATGGACGCCTTCAAGAAGGCCAGGGAGAAGGAATACAAGGACATCCTGGCTTTCACGGAACAGGCGCTCCGGACGACGGCGAAGAAGAAGGGCGAGGAGCTGATGAAAGGCGGCGACCGCAAGGCTGCCGAGGCCGCCCTCCTGAAGTGGCTCGACGAGGAAGCCAAGGGCGCGAACGTGATGATCCGCAACGCCCTGACGACCTTCAAGGGCGTCGCCGAGAAGAAGATGAACGAGCTGTGGGCGAAGATCGCCGACGCGGTCGACAGGAAGTTCAAGACGACGCTGCGCAACGCCAAGATCGTCGCGGCGCTGAAGATCGCCGGCCTGGCGATCGTGATCGTCGCGGCGGCGGCGCTGACGATCGCTGCGGGCGTCCTCGGCGCGCTGACGGCACCCACCGGCGTCGGCCTGGCGGCGGGCGTCGGCCTGGCGCTCGGCGGCATCGCCACCATCGCGGCGGCGGCGGCCAAGATCCAAGGCGTCTACACGACCCACTGGCCGAACCACAAGACGGCCGCCGCGAACCTGAAGAAAGCAGCCGAGACGCTCAAGGAGGCGATCGAATACGAAGAGAAAAAGCTGCTCAAGACGAGCCAGGGCGCCTCGCTCGGCCCGAAGGAAAAGGCCAGGCTCTTCTTCGGCAACACGCAGGGCAAGCGTGCCGCGCTGGCCGAGTCGATCAAGGCGATCTCGGTATGGACGGCGACGATGCTCCAGGACGTCGAGAAAGGCGGCCAGGCCGAGCTCGCCATCGAGAAGCAGTTGCAGCAGCTGGAAAAAAGGCTCGCGTCGGAGCAGGACAAGAAGAAGGCGGCCGAGCTGCAGAAGCTCTGCGCCGCGAGCGTGAAGAAGATCTTCGATTCGCGCGTCGCCCGCGAGAACACGCGCCTGTACCTGCGCCGCTATGCCGCGCTCACGAACGAAGGCGCCGCCCTGCTGGCGTCGGAAGAGAAGTTGAGCTCGGCGGCGCTCGGCGCCTTCCTCGCCAGGATCCAGGAACTGGCGAACTCGCAGGAGATGGACACGCTGATCGCGGTCGGCAAGAGCGGTGCCGAATTCCTCAAGGCGTTGATCGCCTTTCAGGGATAGCGCGACGCGAGGAACGCCGCGTCCCCCGCCGGCTACGGCGTCTGCTGCTGCCGCATCGACTCGTAGAGGCAGACGGCCGCTGCCGCGGCGACGTTGAGCGACTCTTCGCCGCCGGGTTGCGGAATGCGCAGCAGCATCGCGCAGCGCCCTGCCAGGCTGCCGCCCATGCCTTCGCCCTCGTTGCCGAAAATCCAGGCCGCCGGCCACGGCAGCGTGGCTTCGGCGAGCGAGTGCGGCACGTGCGACCCGGTGCCGAGGCAGGGAACGCCGAGCGCCTCCAGGGCATCCTCGTCGACGCCTTCGACGAGGCCGAGTCCGAAGTGCGCCCCCATTCCCGCGCGCAGCACCTTCGGCGACCACAAGGCCACGCTGCCGCGCACCGCGATCACCTGAGCGAAACCGAAGGCCGCCGCGCTGCGCAGGATCGAGCCGGCGTTGCCGGCGTCCTGGATGCGATCGAGCACGACGCTCGGCGCTCCGGCGCAGATCGCCGGCGGCGCCGGCAGAGGCACGACGAAGGCGATCGGTGCCGCAGTCTCGAGCGTGCCGAGCTCGGCCATCACCGCGTCGGCAACGATCGCCGTCGCCGCCGCGGCGTC
>DATMGW010000449.1:0-7327 GCA_035555295.1 Caldimonas sp. | reverse complement strand
GCGATCGCCGCGTCGTTCGCCGCCGCCGGCGCCGCGGCGATCAGCCTCTACGACGCGCACGCCGCGTCGGCCGAGGCGCTCGCGGCGCGGCTCGCGCAGCACTACCCGAAGCTCGTGGTCCGCACCGGCTCGAACGACCCGGCCGGGCACGAGATCGTCGTCAACGCGACGCCGCTCGGAATGAAGGAGGCCGACCCGTTGCCTTTCGACATCGAGCATGTCGACCCCGCCGCGCTGGTCGGCGAGGTCGTGATGAAGGCCGAGCACACGCCGCTGCTGCGCGCCGCTCTGGCGCGCGGGCACGAGGTCCAGGTCGGCACCGACATGTTGTTCGAGATGGTTCCCGCCTACCTCGAGTTCTTCGGCTTCGGCAGCGCCAGCGCCGACGAGCTGCGCGCCGTCGCGCAGATTCGCTACTGAGAAGCCCACGGTGCGCCGATCCGTCGCCAAGGTGTCGATGCGCGGCACCTCGCGCCAGAAGCTCGAGGCGATCGCCGCGGCGCGCCTCGACGCCGTGGAGCTGTTCGAGAACGACTTCCACGCCTATGGCGAGGCCTTCGCCGAGTGCTTTTCTTCGAGATCGTGCAACGCGAAACCTGCGACGGCCACGGCGCGGCCAGTGCACCGGCGCGGATGGCGTCGCAGGAACAACAGCATCGAGGAGACCCGCCATGAGCACCCCCTGCATCATTTCCGTCGCCATCACCGGCTCGCTGCCGTACCAGAAGGACAACCCGGCGGCGCCGATCACCGTCGCCGAGCAGGTCGAGTCGACGCACGAGGCCTTCGAGGCCGGCGCCACGCTGGTCCACCTGCACGTGCGCAACGACGACGAGACGCGGACCTCGTCGACTGGCTCGCCGCCGAGATGAAGAGCTACGGCGTCAAGCCCGAGGTCGAGGCTTTCGACCTGTCGATGATCTTCCAGGCCGTGGCCCTGGAGAAGGCCGGCCGGATCGACGCGCCGCTGCACATCCAGTTCGTGATGGGGATCAAGAACGCGATGCCGGTCGACCGCGAAGTCTTCGAGTTCTACGTGCGCACGCTGGCCCGCCTCGCGCACGACGCGACGTGGACCGGCGCCGGCATCGGCCGCGAACAGATGACGCTCGTGAACTGGTCGCTCGAGCTCGGCGGGCACCGCCGCACCGGCCCCGAGGACAACGTGCGCCTCGACCGCGCCACGCTCGCTCCTTCCAATGCGGCGCTGTTCTTCGGCCCGGATCAGACCTGCGCCGTCAACAGGTTTCCGACCGCCGAGGCATTCGAGCCGGCATAGCCCAGGTCTTGCTGGAGGTTGGTGAGAAAGGCTTGCAGCGTGGCCTGTGCGTTGCCCGCGGCGGCCGAGGTCGAGCCGGTCGCAGGCGTTGTCGCGGCCGCCGGCTGCAGATCCGATGCGAGCTTCGAGAACGCGCTCTGCAGGTCGGCCGGCGCAGTGCCGTTGCTCACCTGGGAAATCAAAGACGACAGGCCGTCGGCGAAGCTCGCCTTCGGGTCGCTCGAGCCCGGCGAGGCTGTTCCGCCCGACGCGTTCTCGCTCTTCACGGCTTCGAAGAGCGCGTGCATGAACTGGCGCATGTCCTGCTTGACGCCGGTCGTGGCAGAGGTCGAGCCGCTCGGGTCGCTGCCGGCACCGGTCGACGTCGACGCGCTGCTGCTGCTGGCATCCTGTGGCGGCGTCAAGCCGAGGCTCTGCAAGGCTTGCATGACGGCTTGCCGCATGTGGCCGCCGCCATGTGCCCGATGCGCATGGCCGCCGCCGTCCGGGTCGGAGGTGCTGTCGACCTGGGAAGGCTGAAAGCCCTGGCTCGGAATCAGCGGTGCGACGACGCTCGATGTGGCTGAGATGTTCATGATCGGTCGTGGAGTGGAGAAGGGAGCATGAGACATCGGCACGGGCTCGCCTGAACTGAGCAAAACACGGCGCATTGCCCGGCTATTCACATAGCTTTGCATTCCTTTGTAAAGAGGACGCGTCGCGCTCGATTCGCGGCGTCGCCCAAGAGCGAGGCACGAGCCGCCTCAACGCCTGGCGAACAGCTCGCGCGCGCGCTCGAGGGTGCCCTTCTTGACCTTGCCGGCGATGGCCACCGACTCGCGCCACGCGAGCATGCACGCGAAGGCTTCGCGCACATCGTCCGCCGTGACGGCGGTGACCCGCTCGACGAGCTCGGCCCGGCTGCGCACCCGACCGAGAGCGAGCAGGTCGAGCGCCGCGTCCTCGAGGCGCCGCGACGGGCGCTCGGCGGCGCGCAGCCGGCGCACCGCGATCTGGTTGCCAGCGCGCTCCAGCGCGACCGGATCGACCGCCTCGGCCTGGACGACGAGCAACCGCCTGACCTCGACCAGGAGCTCGTCGACGTGCTCGGGCGCCGTCGACGCCTCGATCACGAACTGGCCGGCGAGCTCGCCGACGTCGGCCGAGCACGAGACGTAGTACGCCAGGCCGCGCCGCTCGCGGATCTCGTCGAGCAGCGGCGAGCTCATGCCTTCGCCGAACAGCGCGGCGGCGACGACGCCGGCGTGATGCGCGTCGTCGCCGAGGGCCGGGATCGGCAGGCCGAAGACGAGGTGCGTCTGAGCGCTGCCCGAGAGGGCGCGCGAGGCGATCCCGCCGGCGTAGTGCACAGGCGGCACCGCGTTTTCGCGGCCCGCCGGCATCGCGCCGAACGCCGCCTCGGCGGCGAGAACGATCCGGTCGACGTCCTCGATGCGGCCGGCGACGCCGACGACGACATTGGCTCCGCTGTACTGGCTCTGCACGTAGCCGAGCAGGTCATCGCGCGTGAAGCGGCGGATGTTGGTGCGCGACCCGATCACCGGCTGCGCCAGCGGATGCTCGCCAAAGCAGAGCTTGTCGAACATCTTGTACGCGGTCGACAGCGGCTCTTCATCGTCCTCGATGTATTCCTGGAGCAGGACCTGGCGCTCGCGCTCGAGCTCGGCCTCGGGGAAGGTGCTGTTCTGGACGATGTCGCCGAGCATGCGCACGAAGCTTGCGGCATCGCGGGCGCGGCCGCGCATGTGGTACGCCGTGTGGTCCTTGTCTGTATGCGCGTTGACGTCGGCGCCGAGCCGCTCGGCGTCGAGGTTGATCTGCTGGCAGCTGCGCTCGTGCGTTCCCTTGAACGCCATGTGCTCGACGAAATGGCTGATGCCGCTTTCGCGCTTGCTCTCGTGGCTGCTGCCCGTGCGCACGAAGACGCTGACGCTCGCCGTCTCGAGCTGCGGCAAGGCGATGGCGACGACACGAACGCCGTTGCCCAGGGTAGCGACATGCGTATCGGCGTCGCCGGCGTTGCGATTCATCGTGCCCGCATTGTGCCCACCCGGTTCCCGGCACGCCGGCGACGGGCGCTGGGACGGCGTGTCCGGATCCGGCGAGCCGTCGCCGTCCGATCGAGCGACCATGCGCCTATCGCAACGCACGGAGCCGCGTCATGAGCTTTCGCATCAGCGGGTTGTCGCCCGAGCCCTTCCGCCCCTTGTTCGACCTGCCGGACGAGGCCTTGCAGCGCATCGGCGCGCGCCGCGTCTACGCCGACGAGCCGCGCCTGCCGTGCCGCGTGAGCATGGCGCACGCCGAGCTCGGCGAGGAGCTGCTGCTCGTCAACCATGCGCACCAGCCGGCGAACACGCCGTACCGCGCGGCACACGCGATCTACGTGCGCAAGGTCGCCGATCGCGCCTTCGAGTCGGTCGATGCGGTCCCCGAGGTCCTGACGTCGCGACTCCTCGCGGTGCGCGCGTTCGACGCCGGGCACATGATGATCGACGCCGACGTCTGCGAGGGCGTCGCCACGGCCGCGATGTTCGATCGCTTTCTTGCCGACCCGCGGGCGAGGTACCTGCAGGTCCACTACGCGAGGCGCGGCTGCTACGCGGCGCGCGTCGAGCGGGCCTGAGCGACCACCATGAAGAAGCGCGAGCGCCCGGGCCGATCGAGTCGGCCGGGGCGCCCGCGCAGTGCCTGCCCGGACCTACTTCGGTCCCGAGGCCGACGGCTCCGGAGACGACGCTGCGGGCGCCGGCGCCGGGAGCGGCGGCTCCGAGTGCGTTTCGCCGACGCAGCCCTTGACCTTCATGAATTTCGCCGTCAGCGTCGTGCTGACGAGCGAGCCGACGGCCTGGACCACCACGCCCGTCGCCAGGCACGAGGCGTTGCCCTCGAGGTACGTGGCGTTCGTCGCGTCGACGCTGTAGGGTCCCGGGACGACGAACGGGCCGTCGGCCTGCGTCACGTTGACGGTGAAGGTACCGTCACTGTTCAGCGACGCGATCGCGCCGTTGACGGCCGTGAACTTCTGCTCGGGGTTCTTCTGCCTATCGCCTTGCGAAGGGGCGCCCTGGACGTCGATGTCGCTGGCGAGCACCGTCGTCGACGCTCCCGATCCGCTGACCGTACCGCGGAAGGCGACGGTCACGCCACCGGCCAGGTCCGAGGCCTGCCCGTGCGCGAATTTCGCCGTGGTGATGTCGACGACGACGCTGTTGGCGCCGGGCAGGAAGCTCGCTTCGTCCACCGTCACGGTGACGAGATTTCCGTTGACTGCTGTGACCTTGCCGTCGCCGGAGACGGTCGGCGCGGCGAGCGGCGGTTGCGCCGCCTCGACGTGGATGACCGAGGCGACGACCGTGACCGGATCGGCCGTCGTGGCGCCGGGCGTGACGATGCCGCGGATCTCGACGTGCGCCCCGGCGGCGATTCCGGCGAGCGTGATGTTCATTCCGCTCGCCTCGTCGACGACGACGGCATCGGCGCCCAGCGTCACGACGACGCCGTTGCCGAGCCTGCGATCGTTGACGGTCAGGCTCTGCGCCGTCGTATCGACGCTTTGCACAAGGCCGTTCACTTCCGCCTGCTGGCGAACGAACTTGCCGAAGGCGTCCGAAGGCAGCGGCGCCTCGACGACCGGTGTCACCAGTCCCGTACTCGGGTCGTAGGTGAACTTGGCGAGGTTGAAGTCGAGAACGAGCTGGCCGCTCGTCGCCGTGTCGAGCGAGAGGTTCCGGACGTGGACGACGACCTCGGTTCCCGACGCGGCGAGCTTGGCCGTGATCGTCGAGCTGCCGTCGAGCGACACCAGCTGCACGCTGTTCGCCAGCGTCACCCGCACCTCGGTGTAGACGCCGGCGGGAATGCCGGCCGTCGACATGAACTGGCCGACGGCGGCGAGCGACGCCAGGTTGACGACGGCGGGCGTGGCGGTCGCGTCGAGGAGCGTCACTTCGGCGCCGCTGCTGTCGACGGCGGTGATCTTCTCGATCGAGACCCAGACCTTCGAGTAGTCGGTCGCCAGGTTGTCGGTGATGTAGGTCTGCATCGGTACGGACTGGATCTGCGACTGCGACGATCCGGCGCCGAGGCCGGCGGGGTCGCTGCCGCCGCCGCAACCGCCCAGAAGGGCGCAGGCGCAGGCCAGCTGCACGGCGAGTACGCGCGCCCTGGGTTGCGCGGGCTGGTGGGGTCGAAGTGTCATGAAGGCTCCCGGAGGTGTGGCGTGGGGTCGAGACGTTCGACCTCGATCCGGATCGTAAATGTGCGAATTGCACATTTGTTGACCGCGCGGCGCCGAGGCCGCGCCGGCGCGACATCCGTCGCGCTCGGCGCCGCGATCACCGACGCGCGGTCGAAAAGCGCCGACCGGCGGCGCAGGCGGCGGGACGCTGGCGCGCTGTCCCGTCCCTCAGGAGCTCGAAGCGCGGTGTGACAGCCCGCAGGCCGCGTCCCGCCACCGGCCCGAGAAAGGCGCGTGATACCGTTCCCGCAGCGATGCAACCCGTTGTCCTCCTGGCCGGCTTCGAGCCTTTCGGCGGAGCGAAGATCAATCCGTCCGAAGCCCTCGTCCACGCCCTGAACGAAACGACGATCGCCGATCACCGGCTCGTCGGCGTGAGCCTGCCGTGCGAGTTCGGAAGATCGATGGCCGTGCTGGGACAGGCGATCGACCGCTGGCGGCCGGCGCTCGTGATGGCCCTGGGACAGGCGGCGGGCCGGGCCGATCTCAGCATCGAGCGCGTCGCGATCAACGTCGCCGACGCGAACATCGCCGACAACTCCGGCGCGTCGCCCATCGACGTCCCCGTCGTCGCCGGCGGCCCGGCGGCGCACTTCTCGACCTTGCCGATCAAGGCGATCGTCGGGGCCTTGCGCGCCGGCGGCATTCCTGCCTCGGTATCGCAAAGCGCCGGCACGTACGTCTGCAACGATCTGTTCTACGGATTGCAGCACCGGCTCGCCGGTAGCGGCACGCGCAGCGGCTTCATTCACTTGCCGCTCCTGCCCGAGCAGGTGGCAGCTGACTCCGCCGAACCGTGCCTGCCCCTGCAGACGATGCTGGCCGGCGTTCGCATTGCCGTCGCCACCGCGCTGGACTGGGAACGCGACCTGCGCGCCCCCGGCGGCGCCGTCGCCTGAAGCGACGAAGGACAGCGCCACGTGGAAGCACTCGAATCGCTGAGCCGTGGCGCGCCGGCGTCCGCCGTGCTGCTCGCGGCGATCGTCGCGATCAGCCTGATCGGCTTGTATGCGGCGCCGGTGCTGATCGATCGCAACCTGTTCCGGCCCTACTGGCTCGTGCCGCGCGGCGAGTACGCGACGCTCCTCGGCAGCGGCTTCATCCACGCCGACCTCACGCATCTGCTCTTCAACGCCTTCACCTTCTGGGCCTTCGCCTTCAGCCTCGAGCGCCACATCGGCAGCGCCAGGTTTCTCGCGCTCTACTTCATCGGCTTGCTCGCGAGCGACGCCGGCACCTGGTTCAAGCACCGCGGCGACGCCGAGTATCGAACCCTCGGCGCTTCGGGCGCGATCCTCGCCGTGCTGTTCGCCTCGATCCTCTACTTCCCGTCGGCGTCGATCTTCATCGTGCCGATTCCGCTCCCCATTCCCGCGCCGCTGTTCGCCCTCGCCTACCTGGCGTACAGCTACTTCGCCGCGCAACGCGGCCGTGGCCGAGTCAACCACGACGCGCATCTGGCGGGCGCCCTGACGGGAATAGCCTTCGTCGCGATCAGCGATCCGCAGGCGTTTCGCGAAGCGCTTCGGCACTTCATCGGCTGACGCTGTCGCGCGCCGAGCGGCGCCCTCGATGCCGCCGCACCTGATGCAAATGCTTGCAACTCTGGCAGTTCTTCGCACGGCTGGGGCCGATGATCATTTCCCGGCAACGCGCGGCGTGAAGGGGTTGGGCATTTGCGCCGCGCCGGGCATTGGCACAGAACCTGCGGCCAAGCGCAGGTTACAGGAGGTATCCGATGAGAGATCTGGCGATGCGAAGGCTCGCGGCCGCCTTCGCCGTGACGCTGACGGCATGCGGCGGCGGCG
>DATMGW010000448.1:0-9385 GCA_035555295.1 Caldimonas sp. | reverse complement strand
GACGACCAGGCTGCCTTTGGCCGGCCCTCCGGCACGCCGCTGAAGCCGGCTGCTCGGCGCGCCCTGCCACCCCCGGCCGGATGCGTCGGGACGGACGTCCCTGCGATCTGGCCATGGAAGGAGAAGCGGCCCGCGAGCCATCGCGCCTGCCGGTTCAATGGCAGCGCGAACGGATCCATGGCGGCACCGGCAACGGCCGCAGAAGGCCATCGGCGTCGAGGCAGCAGAATTCGCGCGTTTCGCGCCCCTCGCCGATCAGCGTGTCACCGCGCATCACACGGTGCGATTGATAGAAGATTTCGGCCCGCCATTCGTCGATCCGGGTATGGAAGCGCAGGACATCGGGGTGCGTGGCAGGCGCGTTGAAGCGCACCTGCAACTCCAGCGTTTGAGTGCAAAGCCGCACTCGCGGGTCGGTCATCCGATACCCCTGCGGCACGCCGCGCTCGCCGAAATAGTGCTGCGACGCGGCGTCCATCCAGCGCGTGAAGTTGTGCACCAGGACGATGCCGTCCGGCCCGCAGTCGCCGGGCTGAACTAGCACCGTGAAGACTGTCGTTTCCATGCTCGGACTAGCACGCCGCCAGGCGCCGCCGTGCGCTCAGCACCGCGGCAGCCGTGCCTAGCACGAAGCTCAGCAGGGCCAGCGCGTTGAGCGCACCGCCGGCGCGGACCCAGGTGAAATTCGCGCTCGCATCGCCGGCCAGGCGGATCACGAGCGACCCTTGGAGCAGCGCGAGCGGCGCGTAGAAGCCGGGGTGATAGGGCACCTGCACTCGCAGCACCGCGGGAAAGATGATCGGTGCGTGGCCGAACACCATCGAGAACACGAAGCCGAGCAGGATCGCGTGCAGTGCGGCGTCGTAGGCCGGCGAGCCGGGCGTCAGGCCGCCCGCCAGCAGCGCCGTCGCGGCGCCGATCGCCAGCCACGCATAGCCCGACAGCAGGCAGACTGCGATGAAGCGTGCCAGGCCACGACCGCGCACGGTGCGCCGGGCGACGTCCTGTTTGACCAGCCAGAGCGCCAGCGCCAGAAGGGCGGCAGGAAAGAGGATCTGGCCCGAGCCCCATTGCTGCGTCCCCAGGCCTGCGACGATCGCCAGCAGGATCGCTGCGAAGGACGCGACGGCAACGCGGGAGGGTGGCAACAGGCGCGACAGCTCGAGGCGCTCGCCGGCGATCGTCAGCACCAGGAAGGCCAGCCACCAGGGCAGCACCTGATATACGGCGGCACCCGCAGCCCAGGAGAGCGCGCCGGCCAACCACGCGGCCGCCCCCAGTGCGATCGTAAGAGTGAACAGTGCGGGCTGGCGGCGCCACACCTGCAGCGACGCGGCGAGAAGGAGCGCCGCGCCGGCGACGCCGAGCCAGGCCGCCGGGGCGCCGGCACCGCTCAGGCCGAACAGCGTCCCCAGACCGGTGGCCAGCGGCGCGAGGTAGGCCCAGGCGCGGCCGATCGCCACGGCGCGCTCGAGCGCGATCACCACGCCGAAGAAGCCGCTGATCATCAAGGGGCCATGCTGCGCCGCGGCGCCGATGGCCAGCTCCGGCATCGGCCAGGCGAGCCGCGCCAGCCCGGCGCCCGTGCCGACGAAGAGCGCGACGAAGGCCAGCAGCAGCAGCGGCGCGCGCTGTGCCGGCTTCAGGTTGCGAGCCGTGGCGCCCATGATTCAGCCGGGCCAGCCGAAATGCTCCCGGGCGATGCCGCTCATCATCGAAGGATTCCAGATCGGCTCCCACACCAGCTCGACCAGCACCTCGGTGTCCTCGGGTGCAATGGCGGCGATCGCGGCGCGCGCCTGATCGACCAGCAGCTCGGCGACCGGGCAGGCCGGCGTCGTCATTGTCATGTCGACATCGATGCGCCCGGCGCTCGTCTGCACCCGGTAGACCAGCCCGAGCTCGACGATGTTCATCCCGGCTTCAGGGTCGTCGACCTGGCGCAGCGCGTCGTAGACCGCGCTTTCGTCGGGCAGCGGCTGCGTCATGGACGCCTCGCGAAGGCCGGTCCCGGCGCTTCGCGTTCCACGCTTCGGCCCGCTTCGCGGGTTCGCTCAGGATGACGCATAAGCCATGCACAGCTCGCTGTCGGTCTCGTCGTCGAGCAGGTCATCGAGCAGGGGGAGCAGCGCCATCGTCTCCTTCTGGATGTGGGCGACCTGGCGTTCGACCATCTCCAGCACGCCGCGCCTGAACTGTTCCATTCCGGCGTCGTCGAGCGTCTGGGCGGCGGCTGCCCGGGCGAGCGGCAGCACCTCGGCGGCCACGGCGCGAATGGTGTCGTGCTCTTCCTTCAGCAAGTCGGCGATGTCGCCTTCGCCGGACTGCGCCATCCGCGGGAACAGCTCGCGTTCCTCGAAGTCGAAGTGGCGCCCGGTGTCCTCCTCGATGAGGCTCCTGAAGGTAGCGGCGAGCTTGGCGAAGTCCGGATCGCGCGACGCTCCCGGACGCGATGCGCGGACACAGGCGTTCTCGACCCGCCCGAGCAGGTCGAGTGCGTGACGGTGTTCGCTGTCGAGCAGGTGGCTGACTTGGCGCATGGCAGCGGTTTTCTGAAACGGTATTCCGGTACCATAATTCCACGAAAGGCGAAAAGCTTGATGCAGCTCAAGCCGCGAGGTCAGCCCGGCGCGCCGTCGAGGCGCGGGCGGCTGAGCACGGGCCAATAGCGCAGCGCGTACAGGCCGAAACCGGCCGACCACAGGCCTGCCGAAAGGCCGATCGCCTGCAACCACCAGGCCGGGGCGACCAAGGGCTCGCCGACGCGTACGACGGCCGCCAGCAGGACGAGCAGATAACTCGCGACATCGAACCGGTCGGCATGCAGCGGGCGGGCCGTGTGGCCGTGATCATGCAGATGAAGGTCGGCGACTCGGTGCGTTTCGAGGGGCCGCTCGGCGACTTCACGCTGAGCGAGAGCGCACATCCGATCCTGTTCGTTGCCGGAGCGACCGGGTTCGCGCCGATCAAGAGCACCGTCGAGGACGCGTTTGCGCGTGGCCTGCCACGGCCGATGTGGCTGTACTGGGGCGTGCGCCAGCGCTCCGAGCTGTACGCGCTCGAGCTCGCCGAGCAGTGGCAGCACGAGCACGCGAACTTCCACGTCGTTCCGGTGCTGTCGCAACCCGGCCCGCGCGACGGCTGGACCGGCCGCGAAGGGCTGGTCCACGAGGCGATGCTCGCCGACTTCGCGGACCTGCGCGACTACGAGGTCCACGTCTTTGGCTCGCTCATGATGGTCGAGGCGGCCGTGCCCGCCTTCATCGTGAAGGGACTCGCCGAGAACCTTTGCTTCAGCGACGCCTTCGTGTCGACGCTCAAGCCTGCGGCGGCGCCGAGCACGGCCTGAGGGCCATGTCGAGCCATCCTCATATCGGCGAATGTGTGGATTCGACGAACCTGATGTAGCCCTGAAGAAAGCTGCGCAGGGCTTCTCGTATCTTTGCGTCCGACAAGGACCCGTCGGCAGCGAACACGCCCTGCGCGCGAGGCACCATCAGCCGTCCCCCGGACCACAACTGCGCGCCCAGGGTCCGAAACACAGGCAGCCATGCGTTCTGGCTCAGGATGGTTCCGAACCCGCCCGGCGAAGCACCCATGAGCGCGACCGGCTTGCCGCCGAACACGCGCGCGATGTCCGCCGGAGGTCGCGACAGCCAGTCGACCGCGTTCTTCATCACGCCGGGAATCGAGTTGTTGTACTCGGGCGTGACGAAGAGCAGCCCGTCGGCCGCAGCGATCGCATCCTTCAGGGCCCTCACGACGTCGGGGACGCCCTCCGACGCCTCGACGTCGCCGTCGTACAGGGGAATGCCGCGAATCGTGGCAAGGCTCAACTCCGCCCCCGGCGGCATCAGCTCCGCGGCGGCGTGCAGCAGCGACGTGTTGAGCGAGCCCTGACGAAGACTGCCCGACAGGCCGATGAGTCTGGTCATGGCGGCGAGCTCCCGTTCGATGCGAATGTGCTGCAGCGATGTTGCCACTCTTCGGCTTGCCGTATGTCGCGAGCGCTGGCGGGGAACGTCCCGGTCGAGTCAGAATCGGGCCTGCCGGCGAAGAGCGAGGCCTTTGCGCGGTCTGTGACGGTCAGCCTCCAAAGGATGTGGTCGGCGATGCGGCTTCCTGTGCTTCGATGGTTGGTCCTCTTCTTCACGCGGCCGATCCGCCTGTCCGATTTCGTCCCGAGCAGGCGCCGGCCCGATCCGCGCGATGCGGACGACGTCGAGCCTGCTGCAGCCGGGCGCGAGCGACTCGCGAGGCCACTCCCGGTGGCGCCCGAGTCAGGGAGCGCACGCGTCTCCCGATTGCCGGCGCAAACCGCCAGCGTCGAGATCGAGGTCAGCGAGCAGCCGCTCGACACCTTGCCCGCCGAGCTGCAGGAGGAGCTGCTGCGCGAGCCGGCGCGCTCCGGGGTCGTCGCCTCTTCGAAGCCCGTCGCCGACTCGCCTGCGAGGGCCGGCGAATGATCGCTCGGCCGCTGCCGCGCGTCGTCTAACATTCGAGCCGGCCTCGCGCAGGACGCTCCCAGACACTGCTTCGGACTCGACGATGGCAACACTTCCCGGCCTGCCGCAGACCGACGAGCCCGAACCCGACGCGTTGCCGGTCGAACCCGACGACGGGACGACGATTCCGGGTCCCTCGCCGGAAGAGCCGCCGGGGCACGAGCCCGCTGAACCGCCGAAGGCCTGAGCGTTCGCTGAACGTCGCCGGGCCGCGGCAAGCGGGGCACCGACAATCGCTTCGGCTGCCATCGCTTGCGATCGCTGATCCGCTGAAGCATGCGGGCGAGGCGGGTATTGCCCCAAAGTCCAATACCGGTCGTCCAGGCGCCAGGTCGAGCGTCCGCCGCGGCGCGGTGCACAATCCGCAGCGCGCTCTGCGTCGAGCGCGCCAGCAGTGTTGCCGATGCGTCGAGTCTGGGCATTCGTGATCCTGGTCCTCGCCGGCCTCGTCTTCGCGGCATGGGCGTCGGACTTCGTCACGATGCAGGGCGAGCGAACGATCTACACGGTCGAATGCAGCGATGGCGCCTGGAAGGACGATCGCTGCTCCGGCAAGCTCGTCGCCGGCAACCGGTATCGCTACCGTGCGCTCAAGCCGCACCACGAAGTCATCTTCTGGACCGTCGGATCGAAGGAGCCTTCGGGCAAATTCGACGAATGCACGATCACGGACGGGCGCAACTGGGTCTGCAAGCCCGGCCGCGACGCGACGCGCTCGATCACGCTCGAGATGGCCGAAGGCGCTCCGGTTCCCGGGCCGCCCGACGTGACGCGGCCGTTTCGCGCCGTGTCGAAGTGGCGCTGGATCCTCCTCGACCGCGGCCTCGCCAGCGACGGCCGCATCCTGCCCGCGGCGGCTCCCGCCTCGGCCGGCTGAGCCTGCCGGCGCGCCGTTCGGCGACGGCGAGCCTGCGGGAAAACGTGCAACGGCGCATCGGTAACGATCGTTACCATCTCGCCCGGTCGCGGGCCGAACGCGTGCGGCTCCGGGGGCTTCGATGAACGCTCGTCCGAAGATCGAGGAATGGCTCGGCGTCGCCTGCATGGCCGTGCTCACGCTGATCACGCTCGGCAACGTCCTGACGCGCTACTTCACCGACCAGTCGTTCGCCTGGACCGAAGAGATCTCGGTCTTTCTCATCGTCGTCATGACGCTCGCCGGCGCCGCGTCGATCGCCGGGCGGGACGGGCACATCCGCATCGAGTATTTCTACGAGGGCGGCGGCGCGTGGCGGCGCCGTTCGTTGCGCTTCCTGTCAGCCGCGGCAACGGCGCTCGTCTTCGTCGTTCTCGCCGTGCTGTTCGGCGTGACGCTCGCCGGCGAGATCCATTGGAACGAGACGTCGGTCGGGCTCGGCGTGCCGCGCTGGTGGTTCACGATCGCGATCCCGCCGCTGTGCCTCGCCATTGCGCTGCGCGCCGCTTCGGCCGGCTGGCGTGCCTGGCAGCACCCGCTCGAGCCGAGCGCGTCCGTCGAGCTCGAGCAGAAGCTCTAGGGCCGGGCGCAGGCGCCGCGCATGATCACTGCGCTCCTCGTCGTTCTCTTCGTCGGGCTGATGCTCGCCGGCGTGCCGATCGCCGTCGCCCTGGGTCTCGGAGGCATGGTCGCGATCGCTGCGTCGAATGGCGACTCGCCGTGGTGGGGCCTGCTCGCGGCACCGCAGAACATGCATGCGTCGATCGCCAAGTACCCGCTGCTCGCGTTGCCGATGTTCGTTCTCGTCGGCTCGATCTTCGATCGCTCGGGAGTCGCCGCGCGCCTCGTCGGCTTCGCGCAGGCGTGCGTCGGCCATGCTCCGGGCATGCTGCCGATGGTCGCGATCCTCGTCGCCATGCTGCTCGGCGGCATCTCGGGCTCGGGGCCGGCGACGGCGGCCGCGGTCGGCGGCGTGATGATCATCGCCATGTCGCGCGCCGGCTATCCGGCGGCGTTCTCGGCGAGCGTCGTCGGCGCCGCCGCGGCGACCGACATCCTGATCCCGCCGTCGATCGCCTTCATCGTCTACAGCGTCAACGTTCCCGGCGCGTCGGTGCCGGCGCTGTTCGCCGCCGGCATGGTGCCCGGCATCCTCGCTGGGCTCGCGCTGATCGTTCCGGCCGTCCTCATCTCGCGCAGACACGGATTCGGCGAAGCCGGGCGCAACGCGGCGCGGCCGCCGTTCTGGCGGTCGCTGCGCGAAGCGGTCTGGGGCCTGGCGGCGCCGGTGCTGATCCTCGGCGGCATGCGCGTCGGCTGGTTCACGCCGACCGAGGCGGCGGTCGTCGCCGTCGCTTACGGCCTGTTCATCGGCGCCGCGATCCATCGCTCGATCGGCTGGCGCGACCTGTATCCGATCTTCCGCGAGGCGACCGAGGTCTCGTCCGTCATCATGCTCGTGCTCTCGCTGGCCGGCATCTTCGCGTACGCCGTCAACACGCTGGGCGTCGCCGACCCGCTCGTCGCCTTCGTCAAGGACCTCGGCCTCGGCTCGACCGGAACGCTGATCCTGCTCTTCGTCGTCATGACCGTGCTCGGCATGGTCCTCGACGGCGTCTCGATCTTTCTCGTCTTCCTGCCGCTGCTCTACCCGCTGATGCTCGCCTTCCAGTGGGACCCGGTCTGGTTCGGCGTGCTCCTGACGATGAAGATCGCAATCGGCCAGTTCACGCCGCCGATGGCAGTGAACCTGATGGTCGCGTGCCGCCTTGCCCACGTCCGCATCGACGAGACGATCCCCTGGGTCGGCTGGCTGATCGTCTCGTTCGTCGCGGCGGCGCTCGTCGTCCTCTTCGTCCCCGAAGTCGCGCTCTGGCTACCGCGACGCCTTGGTTACTGATCTCTCGAGCCAGCAAGGAGCTGTTCATGATCACCCGTCGCGTGCTTCTGCATTCCTTCGGCGCCGCCAGCGTGGCCGCCATCACCTTGCCGCGTTTCGCTCACGCGCAGGGCGCGTACAAGGGGGAATACAAGATGTCGACGGTGGTACCGCCGGCATTCGCCTGGGGCAAAGGCGGCGAGATCTTCGCCACGCTCGTGCGCGAGCGAACGAGCGGGCGCATCCACATCAAGCAGTACCCGGGCGCCTCGCTCGTCCAGGGCCAGCAGGACCGCGAGTTCTCGGCGATGCGCCAGGGCGTCATCGACGTCCTCTGCGGCGCGCCGGTGAACTGGACCTCGACGGTGCCGCAACTCGGCGTCTTCACGCTGCCCTTCCTCCTGCCCGACCACAAGGCGTGGGACGCGGTGATGGCGAACGACGCGGTGACGAGCTACTACTTCGACCTCGTCCGCAAGGCCGGCGCCGAGCCGCTCGCGATCGGCGAGACCGGCTACCGGCAGATCAGCAACAGCAAGCACCCGATCCTCAAGCCCGACGACCTGAGGGGCCTCAAGGTTCGCGTCGTCGGCAGCCCGATGTACGGCGAGATCATGAGCTCGATGGGAGCGAACCCGACCTTCATGAGCTGGGCCGACACGCAGCCGGCGCTCGCCTCGGGCGCCGTCGACGCGCAGGAGAACCCGCTCGAGGTCTTCCTCGCCGCGAAGATCAACACCCTCGGCCAGAAGTACGTGACGAAGTGGAACTACTCGAACGACATCCTGCTCTTCGCGATCGCCGCGCCGGTGTGGGCGACCTGGTCGGCGGCCGACCAGCGAACCGTCCGCGAAGCGGCGCTCGATGCGGCGAAGCAGCAGGTCGCCCTCGTGCGCAAGCTCTTCGCCGAAGACGTCGAGCGCGTCTCCGCCCTCGGCGTCGCCGTGCACGTGCCGACACCGCCCGAGATGGAGGTGTGGCAGATCGCGGCGCGCCGCCCCTACGCGCGCTACAAGGCGCAGACTGAGCCGCAGCTCGTCGCGAAGATCGAGGAGGTCGTCGCAAAGACGAGGAAGGCATGAGCGATCGCAACGCGGCGGCGCGGCAGCGGCCGCGCCGGCCGGCGTTGCCGATGGACAGCTCCGTCTTCTTCAAGCTCGTCCGCGTCGTGAACCTGACGGCCAGCCCGTTCTCCGAATCGATCGGCAAGGCGCACCGGCTGAGCCTGAACGAGTGGCGCGTGCTGCTCGTGCTCGCCAACCATCCAGGCGTCGCGGCGAGCGAGGTCGCGGCGCTCACCGGGCTCGACAAGATGAGCGTGAGCCGGGCGATCGCGGCGCTGGCGCGACAGGGCAGGGTTGTGCGCACGCTCGACGCGACCGACAGGCGGCGCATGCTGCTGCGCCCGAGCGCCGAGGGCGGGCGGCTCTACGAACGGATCGGCGTACCGGCGAAGGAGCGGGAGCGCAAGCTCTTTTGCGGGATCGGCGAGCAGGAGCGCGAGCGATTGGGGAGGACGCTGGATCGATTGATCGACAACCTCGTCGCGGCAGACGAATGCGGCGGCTGAGGCTCGCCGTCGGCGGCTTGCGGCCGCTACCGGCCGTCCAAGCAGCCGGAAAATCGCGGCGCCAACGACCGGTTCCAAAGCACGGCAGAGGTGGCCCACAGTCCGTCTCCCAGAGACGAGATCTCCAAAAGGGGTCGTTCAACGACCTGCCATGCCAGCAGGATTCGAAGGCTTGTCGAACGTCTGTAGTTCATGGGGCGAGTTGGCGCTGCCGACCTCAAGACGACATTCAAGCCTGTAGCTTTGCAGCCCCGTAGCTGACGTTCAAATCCGTGCGCAAGGACGGTGCACGTAGAAGCAGCACAACACAAAGGAGGCCGCGACCGGAGGCGCATCGCCGAGCTCGCGGCGATTCACGGAGGCATGGATCTCAGCCCGAACTGGGGGCAATGCTTCCGGTGCTGGCGTGTGCCTCGTGTAACTGCTGACGCGAACCAGGCAGCTGCGCGCGGTCAATCAGTTGCCGCAGGCCGGCAGGATCGGCGATCTGGATCTGCTTTTGCTGCACGACCAGC
>DATMGW010000447.1:0-2981 GCA_035555295.1 Caldimonas sp. | reverse complement strand
TGCGCTCGTCGCCTTCGCGCTCTTCAACGCGGCGATGGCGGCCGAAGTCTTTCGCGGCGGCCTGCAAGCGGTCGGCCGCGGCCAGCTCGAGGCCGCGACGACGGTGGGCCTGAGCGACGTCGCCGCGCTGCGCCTGATCGTCCTGCCGCAGGCCGTCACCGCGGTGGTGCCCGCGCTCGTCAATATCATGATCGCCGTGATCAAGGAGACCACCCTGCTCTCCGTGATCGGCGTCAACGACCTGCTCGGCGCCGTCGAGAACGGTGCGAAATCGCCCGGCTGGGTCGGCGAGCCCAACATCCTCACCTCGGGCCACGTCTTCCTGGCGCTGGTCTATCTGGCGGTCTGCTCGGCGCTGTCGCGCTACAGCCGGCGCCTGGAGGCCAGGCGTTGAACCGACCCGATCCCGGCATGACGACGACCACTCCCCACGTGCGGCCCGGACCGGGCGTGCCCGTCGTCGAGATGCGCGGCATCAACAAGTGGTATGGCGCCTTCCATGCGCTGCGCGACATCGATCTGCAGGTCGCGCCGGGCGAGCGCGTCCTGATCTGCGGCCCGTCGGGCTCGGGCAAGTCGACGCTGGTGCGTGTCGTCAATCTGCTCGAGCCCTTCCAGCAGGGGCGGCTGCAGGTCTGTGGCGTCGAGATCGGCGCCGAAGCCATCACACGGGCGGCGCGGCTCGCCGTGAACCGTCGCGTCGGCATGGTGTTCCAGCAATTCAACCTGTTCCCGCACATGACGGTGCTGCAGAACCTCATGGTCGGTCCGGTCTGGGGCGCCGGCGTGAGCCGGCACGAGGCGCGGCAGCGCGCTCTTCGTTATCTGGAGCGCGTCGGCCTGATGGATCAGATCGACAAGCATCCGGCGCAACTCTCCGGGGGCCAGCAGCAACGCGTGGCGATCGCGCGCACCCTGTGCACGCAGCCGCAGGTCGTCCTGTTCGACGAGCCGACGGCCTCGCTCGACCCGGAGATGGTCAACGAGGTGCTGCAGACGATGGAGAGCCTGGCGAGCGAAGGCATGACGATGCTGATCGTCACCCACGAGATGGGATTCGCGCGGCGCGTCGCCGACCGTGCGATCTTCATGGACCAGGGTCAGATCATCGAGATCGCGCCTCCCGACGACTTCTTCGACAGGCCGCAGAGCCCGCGCCTGCAGACCTTCCTCGGCCAGCTGCGCGCGTGACGCCTACTCGATCGCGTAGAGCTTGCCGTCGGTGCTGCCGATGTAGACCACGCCGTCGACGACCAGCGGCGAGGAGAAGAACGAGCCGACGCTCGACTGCCGGTCGACGGCGACGTCGGTGGCCTCGTGCCAGTTCGACGCGTACAGCAGCGGCCCGTTGAAGCGCCGCTCGGCCGTGAGCACCCAGCCGCGGTTGGCGCGCGAAGCCTCGGTCTGAAATTCCCACAGCACGGCGCCGCTCGCCTTGTCGCGCGCCTGCAGCACGCCGTTGAGGACGCCGACCAGGACCACGTCGCCCGCCACGGTCGGCGATGCGAACACGTAGGCGAGGGTGTCGTGCTGCTGCAGCGGCTGGCCGGTGGCCGCGTCGACGACGCGATAGAGCGCCGAGTCCGAGGTGGCGAAGTAGACGCGTCCCTGACTGACTGCCGGCGAGCCGATGACCCAGCTGCCGTCGGTAAAGACGTTCCAGCGCTCCTGCCCCGTTCGTGCATCGAGCGCATAGACATGGGCGTCGCGGCTGCCGCTGTAAACCACGCCATCGACTACCGCGGGCGACGACTGGAAGCCCTGCTGGTTGTGGATCAACGCATCGACTCCGCCCTGGAACATCCAGCGCTGCTGGCCGCTGCGCGCATCGACGGCGTAGAGCCGGCCGTCCCAGCTGCCGGCGTAGATCGTGCCGTCGGCATAGGCAGGCGATGCATGGACGACATCGCCGGTGCGGAACTTCCAGCGCAAGCTGCCCGACGCCGCGTCGACGGCGTAGAGATGACCGTCGCCGCTGCCGAAGAACACGGCGCCGTCGGCCACCACCGGGCTCGACAGGTAGACGTCGAACGCGTCGGGAAAGGTCTGCGCCTTCGGCTGCATGCCGTGCAGGCCGCGCGCCTCGAAGCGGCGCTCGCCCTCGCTGGCGAACTTCCAGAGCACTTCGCCGTTGCGTTCGTCGAGCGCGTAGAGGCGCCCGTCGTAGCTGACGGCGTAGACGCGCCCGTCGGCGATCGCCGGAGTCGACGACACCGGCCCGTCGGTGCGGCGCATCCAGCGCTGCCGGCCGGTTGCCGCGTCGACCGAGTAGACGTGCCCGTCGTCGCTGCCGAAGACGATCGCACCGTCGTGCCACGTCGGCGACGAGACGATGCGCTGGCCGGTCGCAAAGCTCCACTTGACGCGATGGAACTGGCGCGGCGCGCTGCTGGCAGCGACGCCGCTGTGCGCGGCATCGCCGCGAAACATCGATTGGGCGAGCACCGGCAGCGACAGCGCGGCGGCCAGCAGCGGCCCGATCCAGATCGCCGCTCTCATGGCTTCTTCTCCTCTGCGGCAGTGCCGGCCCGGCGCAGGACCAGAGGCGCTTCGAACGGACCTTGCTGCATCTGGCCACGGATCGTGCCGTCGGCGTCGGACCATCGGCCTTCGATGCGGAAGTCCGCCGCGCTGGCCCTGAGTGCGATGAATTGGGCGCCCTGCACGACATGGTCGA
Source organism: Caldimonas sp. (assembly GCA_035555295.1). Lineage (GTDB taxonomy): Bacteria > Pseudomonadota > Gammaproteobacteria > Burkholderiales > Burkholderiaceae_C > Schlegelella_A. The sequence continues at coordinate 304 of DATMGW010000447.1, read as the reverse complement.
GCGCCAGTGTCGTCGTGCGCCGGCCGACGACGACGAGCTCGCCCGTGGCGATTCCATCCGCGCCGTTGGCCAGTTTCAAGGTCACGTCGCGCGGGTAGCCGTCGAGTTCGTAGCGGCCGACCCAGGTCCCGGCGAGCGCTGCGCTCAGCGGCGTGCTGCGCTCCGGCACGTCGACCTGCGCTTCTCCGCTGCGCCGCAGCACCAGGGGCGCGGCGTGCCCGCCCTGGCGCAGCTCGCCGGCGAGCGAGCCGTCGGCGCGCCAGCTGACGCGCGCTTCCACGACCGGCCCGGGAGGGCCGGGGAA
>DATMGW010000446.1:0-11374 GCA_035555295.1 Caldimonas sp. | reverse complement strand
GCTTGCCGTCGACGCGAGCGGCGCGCCGGTCGCCGGCGGGCAGGTTGCGATCGAATCGGATCGGGCCGGCCTCTACGACATCTTCACCGTCGATGCGGCGCGGGGCCGCGGCGTTGCCCACGCACTGTGTCACCACCTGCTCGACATTGCCATGCGCGAAGGGGCACGAACGGCGTATCTGCAGGTCGACGCGGGCAACGACGCGGCGCGCCGCGTCTATCGTCGACTCGGCTTCGTCGACGCCTACGCATACCACTACCGCTCGCCGCCGGCGCCTTGACGCCGCGGCCCGTCAGAGACCAGTGCCTTCGTCGATGCCGAGGTGCACGTTCATCGACTGCACCGCAGCGCCGCTGGCGCCTTTGCCGAGGTTGTCGAGGCGCGCCATCAGCAGTGCCTGCGTCTGGCTGCCGAAGACGAACAGCTCGACGCGGTTGCTGCCGTTGCATGCCTGCACGTCGAAGTAGCCTTCGTCGAGCGTCGCCGGGTCGCGATACGGCATGACGCGAACGAAGCGCTCGCCGTCGTAGCGCTCGGCAAGCGCGGCATGCAGGTGCTCACCCGTGGCACCGCGACGAAGTTCGGCGAGGTGCAGCGGCACCGTCACCGACAAGCCCTCGAGGAAGTTGCCGACGACGGGCGTGAAGACCGGACGAGTCTCGAGCCGGCCGTGCACCGTCATTTCGGGCAGGTGCTTGTGGGCGAGGCCCAGCGCGTAGGGTCGGGGCGAAAGCAGCCGCGCGTCGCCGCCGGCCTCGTATTGCTCGATCATCTTGCGGCCGCCGCCCGAATAACCCGTGATCGACGATGCCGTCAGGGCCGCCGATTGCGGGATCAGGCTGGCGTCGACGAGCGGCCGCACGAGCAGGATGAACGCGGTCGCGTGGCAGCCGGGGTTGGCGATCCGCTTGGCGGCGCGGATCTTCGCTCGCTGGTCGGGGGCGAGCTCGGGCAGGCCGTAGACCCAGTCGCTCGCCGTGCGGTGCGCCGTGCTGGCGTCGATGAGGCAGGTCGCCGGATTGGCGACGAGCGCCGCAGCTTCGCGCGCGGCTGCGTCGGGCAGGCAGAGAAAGGCGACCTCGGAGGCGTTGAGGAGGCGGGTGCGCTCCGCCGTGTCCTTGCGCAGTTCGGGGGCGGCACGAAGCACCTCGATGTCGCTGCGCTGCGCGAGGTACTCGTGGATTCGAAGGCCGGTCGTGCCTTCCTGGCCGTCGACGAAAACACGCGTGGTCATGGACGAGAGGCGGAACTGAACATGTGAGCATAAGGCACAGCGGCAAGGCGTGCCGGCGGGCAGGGCGCGCCCGCGAATCGGCGGGGCGATGCCGGACAATCGACGGATGGCGACGAAGAAACACAAAGGCCTGGGCCTCGGCCTCGAAGCCCTGCTCGGGCCGACCGTGTCCGAAGGGTCCGGCGCGGGCGACGGCGAGACGCATTCGCTCACCCTCGACGAGTTGCAGCCCGGGCGCTACCAGCCGCGCACGCGCATCGACGACGCCGCGCTGCGCGAGCTCGCCGAAAGCATCAAGGCGCAGGGCGTGATGCAGCCGGTGCTCGTGCGCCCGCTGGCGTCCTTGCCCGGCGCGAACAGGCGTTTCGAGATCATCGCCGGCGAGCGGCGCTTCCGCGCCGCGCGCCTGGCCGGCCTCGATCGCGTTCCCGTGCTCGTTCGCGATGTGTCCGACGAGGCCGCGGCCGCCATGTCGCTGATCGAGAACATCCAGCGCGAGGACCTCAACCCCCTCGAGGAAGCGCGCGGCCTGCAACGCCTGACGCAGGAGTTCGGCATGACCCACGAGGCTGCGGCGCAGGCGGTCGGAAAGTCGCGCAGTGCCGTGACCAACCTGTTGCGCCTGCTCCTGTTGACGGCGCCGGTGCAGCAGCTGCTGCTGGCCGGCGAGCTCGAGATGGGGCATGCGCGCGCGCTCCTGCCGCTCGAAGGTGCCGAGCAGATCATCGTCGCCAACGAGATCGTCGCCCGGGGGCTCAGCGTCCGCGAGGCGGAAAGGCGGGTGGCGCGTCGCGCCGCCGGCGCCGGCCGGCAGACGCCGCTGTTGCGCGCGAAACGTCAGAAAGGACGCGACATTCTTCGTCTCGAGCAACAACTATCGGACCTGCTCGTGGCGCCAGTCGAGATACGCATCACGAACCGGCGCCCGGGGGGCGCGGAGCGCGGCGAGGTCGCGATCGCTTTTGCGTCGCTCGACGAACTGAACGGCCTGCTCGGCAGGCTCGGCCACGAACCCGCGTGATCGGCGCCAGCGAAAGCCGCGCCTTGCCGAGAATCTTTGCACGTCGCATGGCGTCGTCTGACGCGTTGCCGTCAACTCGGAGCAATTTCGGCACGTTGCTTGCTAACCTGATCGTGGCGAAGACGCATTTGAGCAACGCCACAAAGACCTCGCTATTTCAAGCATGGGTCTTTGGCACGATGATCCAAGCTTGAGCCGCACCTGCTGGTGAAAGGAAAGCTCTGATGGCGCCCAGCCGGGCTCCATCAGAACTTCCCCGGACGCACGAAGACCCACAAGGTTTCCGGCGCCTCCTCGTTGCACAGGAGATCAGCATGGATGTCATCAGCAACTTTGCAGCGCGCTTCGAGCGCAGTCGCGAAGAAGAGCTGTCGATCGAAGAGTATCTGGCCGAGTGCAAGCGCAACCCGCTCGCCTACGCCACTGCCGCAGAGCGCATGCTGAAGGCGATCGGCGAGCCCTCGATGGTCGATACCCGCAACGATCCGCGCCTGTCACGGCTCTTTGCCAACAAGGTCATCAAGATCTATCCCGCGTTCGCCGAGTTCTACGGCATGGAAGACGCGATCGAGCAGGTCGTCAGCTACTTCCGTCACGCGGCGCAGGGGCTCGAGGAAAAGAAGCAGATCCTCTACCTGCTCGGTCCGGTCGGCGGCGGCAAGAGCTCGATCGCCGAACGGCTCAAGCAGCTGATGGAGCACGTTCCGTTCTACGCGATCAAGGGATCGCCGGTCAACGAATCGCCGCTCGGTCTGTTCGACCCCGCCGAGGACGGGCCCCTTCTCGAGAAGGAATACGGCATCCCGATTCGCTACCTCAGCCGCATCCTGAGCCCCTGGGCGGTCAAGCGCCTCGACGAATACGGCGGCGATATCCGCAAGTTCAAGATAGTCAAGCGCCATCCGAGCGTGTTGAAGCAGGTCGGCGTCTCCAAGACCGAGCCGGGCGACGAGAACAACCAGGACATCTCGGCCCTCGTCGGCAAGGTCGACATCCGCAAGCTCGAGACCTTCGCGCAGGACGACCCCGACGCGTACAGCTTCTCCGGAGGGCTGTGCCTGGCCAACCAGGGCCTGCTCGAATTCGTCGAGATGTTCAAGGCGCCGATCAAGGTGCTGCATCCCTTGCTCACGGCGACGCAGGAAGGCAACTTCAAGGGCACCGAAGGGTTCGGCGCGATTCCCTTCGACGGCATCGTGCTCGCGCACAGCAACGAGAGCGAGTGGAAGACCTTCCGCAACAACAAGAACAACGAGGCATTCCTCGATCGCATCTACATCGTCAAGATTCCGTACTGCCTGCGCACCTCCGAAGAGGTCAAGATCTACGAGAAGCTGCTGCGGAATTCGTCGCTGGCCGAAGCGAAGTGCGCACCGGGCACGCTCAAGATGATGAGCCAGTTCGCGATCCTGACGCGCCTGAAGGAGCCGGAGAACTCGTCGCTCTACTCGAAGATGCTGATCTACGACGGCGACAACCTGAAGGACACCGACCCGCGCGCCAAGAGCTACCAGGAGTACCGCGACTACGCCGGCGTCGACGAAGGAATGAATGGCGTCTCGACGCGCTTCGCCTTCAAGATCCTCTCGAAGGTCTTCAACTTCGACCCGGCCGAGGTCGCCGCCAACCCGGTGCACCTGATGTACGTGCTCGAGCAGCAGATCGAACGCGAGCAGTTCCCGGCGGAGCTCGAGCAGAAATACCTCGGCTTCATCAAGGAGCACCTCTCGGCCCGCTATGCAGAGTTCATCGGCAAGGAGATCCAGACCGCCTACCTCGAGAGCTACAGCGAGTACGGCCAGAACATCTTCGACCGCTACGTCACTTACGCCGACTACTGGATTCAGGACCAGGAGTACCGCGACACCGACACCGGCGAAGTCTTCGATCGGGCGCAGTTGAACGCCGAGCTGGAGAAGATCGAGAAGCCCGCCGGCATCTCCAACCCGAAGGACTTCCGCAACGAGATCGTCAACTTCGTGCTGCGGGCGCGCGCCAACAACAACGGCAAGAACCCGCTCTGGACGAGCTACGAGAAGCTGCGCGTCGTGATCGAGAAGAAGATGTTCTCGAACACCGAGGAGCTTCTGCCGGTCATCAGCTTCAACGCCAAGGCGAGCGCCGACGAGGCGAAGAAGCACGAGAACTTCGTCAACCGCATGGTCGAGAAGGGCTACACGCCCAAGCAGGTGCGGCTGTTGTGCGAGTGGTATCTCCGGGTGAGGAAGAGCAGCTGAAATGAAGCCCCCACGCTCACTTCGTTCGCTGCCCCCCGAGGGGGCGCGGCCGGGCTTGGGAACGGCCCGGCGCCAGGCCGTTGCGAGGTAGCGGCATGTTGCAGCAGATCATCGACCGCCGCCTCGCGGGCAAGAACAAGTCGATCGGCAATCGCGAGCGATTCCTGCGCCGCTATCAGGGGCAGGTCCGCGACGCCGTGCGGCGTGCGGTCGACAAGCGCGGCATCCGCGACATCGAGCAGGGCGAGGACATCCACCTGCCCAAGCGCGACATCAGCGAGCCGCTGTTCCGCCATGGCACGGGCGGGGCGCGCGAGATGGTTCATCCGGGCAACCGCGAATACGTTCGCGGCGACCATATCGAGCGCCCGCAGGGCGGCTCGGGACAGGGCAGCGGTCAAGGCCAGGCGGGCGATTCCGGCGAGGGGGAAGACGACTTCGTCTTCCATCTCACCAAGGAAGAGTTCATGCAGATCTTCTTCGACGATCTGGCCTTGCCGCGCCTGACGCGCACGCAGCTGGCCGAGACGCCGGAGATGAAGAGCCTGCGCGCCGGCTACTCGAACACCGGAACGCCGAGCAACCTGAGCGTGATCCGCTCGATGCGCGGTGCGATCAGCCGGCGCGTCGCCATCGGTGCCGGCTCGCGCTCCGAGCTCGTCGCCTTGCAGGAGCGGCTCGCCGAACTGCCCGAGACCGGCCTCGCGCCGGCCGAAGCGCTGGCCCGCAAGGAGATCGAAGCGCAGATCGCCGCTCTGCGCGCCCGCCTCGCGCGCATCCCCTACCTCGACCCGATCGATCTGCGCTTTCGCAACCGCATTCGTCAACCGGTGCCGATGGCCAAGGCCGTCATGTTCTGCCTGATGGACGTTTCGGGCTCGATGGACGAGGCAAGGAAGGACCTGTCGAAGCGCTTCTTCATCCTGCTCTATCTGTTCCTGACGCGGCACTACGAGAAGATCGAGCTCGTCTTCATCCGTCATCACACACAGGCGCAGGAAGTCGACGAGGAGAACTTCTTCCGTGCCCGCGAGACCGGCGGCACCGTCGTCTCGAGCGCGCTCGTGCTGATGGACGAGATCATCCGCGAGCGTTATTCGCCCGAGGAGTGGAACATCTACGGCGCGCAGGCGAGCGACGGCGACAACTGGCATCACGATTCGGGGCGCTGCCGCGAGCTGCTCACCGACAGCGTGCTGCCGAAGTGCCGCTACTTCGCCTACGTGCAGGTCGCCGAGGAAGAGCAGAACCTGTGGGAGGAATATGCGCGGATGCAGGACACGCAACCCCACTTCGCGATGCGCAAGGTGACCGAGGCGGCGCAGATCTATCCGGTGTTTCGCGACCTGTTCAAGAGCGAGAGAGCCGCCGCATGACGCATGCGAGGCACGCCGAACCTGCTCGCGCTCTGCCCGGCGCGCGAAGGCTGCGCCCGGAGCGAACGTTGCCGCTGGCGCCCCTGCCGGCCGGGCCACGGCCGGAAGAACCCTTGCCCGACCCGAGCGACTGGACCTTCGACCTGATCGAGCAGTACCACGAGAAGATCCGCGCTACCGCCGAACGCTTCGCCCTCGATACCTACGCGAACCAGCTCGAGGTCATCACCGCCGAGCAGATGATGGACGCCTATGCGTCGGTCGGCATGCCGGTGAACTACCGGCACTGGAGCTACGGCAAGGAGTTCATCGCCAACGAGCGCAGCTACCGGCGCGGCCAGATGGGCCTGGCCTACGAGATCGTCATCAACTCCGACCCCTGCATCAGCTACCTGATGGAGGAGAACACGACGGCGATGCAGGCACTCGTCATCGCCCACGCCGCCTACGGCCACAACAGCTTCTTCAAGGGCAACTACCTGTTTCGCCTGTGGACCGACGCCTCGTCGATCATCGACTACCTCGTCTACGCCCGAAACTACGTCGCCGAATGCGAGGAGAAATACGGCATGCAGGCGGTCGAGGACCTGCTCGACAGCTGCCATGCGCTGCAGAACCACGGCGTCGACCGCTACCACCGGCCGAGCAAGATCTCGCTCGCCGAAGAGCAGGCGCGGCGCACCGAGCGCCTCGCCTACGCGCAGGCGCAGGTCAACGACATCTGGCGTACCTTGCCGCCGCGCCCCGATCGCCCCGAGGACTCTGCCGACGCCAAGCGCTTTCCGAGCGAGCCGCAGGAGAACATCCTCTACTTCATCGAGAAGAACGCGCCGCTGCTCGAGCCGTGGCAGCGCGAGGTCGTCCGCATCGTGCGCAAGATCGCGCAGTACTTCTATCCGCAGCGGCAGACGCAGGTGATGAACGAAGGCTGGGCGACCTTTTGGCACCACATGCTGCTCAACACCCTCTACGACGACGGCCACCTCACCGACGGCGTGATGATCGAGTGGCTGAAGTCGCACACCAACGTCATCTTCCAGCCTCCCGTCGGGCACCCGGCGTACAGCGGCATCAACCCCTACGCGCTCGGTTTCGCGATGTATACCGACATCCGGCGCATCTGCATGCAGCCGACCGACGAGGATCGCGAATGGTTTCCGCAGCTTGCGGGCAGCCCGTGGCTGCCGGCGCTGCACCACGCGATGCGCAACTTCAAGGACGAGAGCTTCGTCGGTCAGTACCTCTCGCCCAAGGTGATCCGCGACCTGCGCCTGTTTTCCATCCTCGACGACGAGCACGACGAGCACCTGCGCGTCTCGGCGATCCACGACACCTTCGGTTACCGGCACGTGCGCGAAGCGCTCTCGCGGCAATACGACCTCGGCTCGCGCGAGCCCGACATCCAGGTCTGGAGCGTCGATATGCGCGGCGACCGTTCCCTGACGCTGCGCCACACCCGGCACAACAATCGGCCGCTGCACGACGGCGCGCAGGAAGTGCTCAAGCACGTCGCCCGCCTCTGGGGCTTCGGCGTGAACCTCGAGAGCGTCGATTCCTACGGAGACGTGACGACGCACTGGTCGATCACGCCTTCGGAGCTTGTGCGCCTGTAGGCGCACAAGCTCCGCTTCGGAATCGCTCCCTCCCCAAACCCTCCTCCCGAGAGGGAGGGGCCGGCCCCTCCAGGGCCGCGTCGCGCTGCCCAGGCTTACAGCGCGAAGATCTTTCCTGGATTCATGATGTTCTTCGGGTCGAGCGCGCGCTTGACCGTGCGCATCATCTCGATCGCCCCGGCGCCTGCCTCGCTGACGAGGAAGCCCATCTTGTGCAGGCCGACCCCGTGCTCACCGCTGCACGTGCCGTCCATCGCCAGCGCGCGCATGACGAGCGCTTCGTTGAGCCGCTCCGCCGTCTCGCGCTCCTCGGGACGGTTCGGGTCGACCAGATAGGCGATGTGGAAGTTGCCGTCGCCGACGTGGCCGACGATGTAGTGCTGCAGTCCCGCCGCGACCGCCTCCTCGGACGCCTGCACGACCGATTCGGCCAGGCGCGAGATCGGCACGCAGGTGTCGGTCGTCACGGTGCGGCAGCCGGGTTTCATCTGCAGCCCGGCGAAGTAGGCGCGGTGCCGCGCCGTCCAGAGCTTCTTGCGCTCCTCGGGCGTCGTCGCCCACTGAAAACCCTCGCCGCCGTGCTCGCTGGCGATCTCCTGCACCGTCTTCGCCTGCTCGGCGACGCTCGCCTCGCTGCCGTGGAATTCCATGAGCAGCATCGGCGCTTCGGTGAGCGCAAGCTTGTCGTGGCGGTTCACCGCCCGCACGGCGTTCTCGTCCAGCAGCTCGCAGCGGGCGATCGGAATGCCCATCTGGATGATCTGGATCGTCGTGCGCACGGCGGCGTCGATCGATGCAAAGGTGCAGGTCGCCGCCGACATCGCCTCGGGCAAAGGATAGACGCGCAGCGTGATCTCGGTCATCACGCCGAGCGTTCCTTCGCTGCCGATCATGAGTCGTGTCAGGTCGTAGCCGGCCGACGACTTGCGCGCCCGCGTGCCGGTGTGAATGACCTCGCCCTGGGCCGTGACGACCGTCAGGCCGAGCACGTTCTCGCGCATCGTCCCGTAGCGCACGGCGTTGGTGCCGCTGGCGCGCGTCGCACACATGCCGCCGATCGACGCGTCGGCGCCCGGATCGATGGGAAAGAAGAGCCCGGTGTGGCGGATCTCGTCGTTGACCTGCATGCGCGTGACGCCGGCCTGGACGGTGACCGTGAGGTCCTCGGCGTTGACGGCGAGCACCTTGTTCATGCGCGACAGGTCGATGCTGACGCCGCCCTGCACGGCGAGCAGGTGCCCTTCGAGCGAAGAGCCGACGCCGAAGGGGATGACCGGCACGGCGTGGCGGTCGGCGAGCTTGACGACGGCGGCGACGTCTTGCGTGCTCTCGCAGTAGACGACGGCTTCGGGCGGCGGCGCGTCGATCGGCGACTCGTCGCGGCCGTGCTGCTCGCGCACCGCGAGCGCAGTCGAGCAGCGCTCGCCGAACTGCGCCTTCAGCGCCTCGAGCATCGCCTGCGGAACGGGGCGCGGCGCCAGGTGCGGCAACAGATGGGCGGGAAGCGGTGCGTTCATGCGGCATCTCCTCGGCGGCAGGCCACCGTCGGCGCATTGTAGGAACGCACCGGTGCGCGCGCCGATAGCACTGCTAGGATGGTGCGCAATCATGGCCAATCGCCTGACCCAGATCGCGACCCGCACCGGCGACGACGGAACGACCGGGCTCGGCGACGGGACGCGCGTCGGCAAGGATCACCTGCGCATCGCCGCGCTCGGCGACGTCGACGAGCTGAACTCGACGCTCGGCGTCCTCCTCGCCGAGCCCCTGCCAGACGACGTACGCGAGCTGCTCGTCGTCGTCCAGCACGAGCTCTTCAACCTCGGCGGCGAGCTGTCGATCCCGGGATACGAGCTCCTGAAGAGCGAAGCGGTGGCCCGCCTCGATGCGGCGCTCGCCCACTACAACGCCGCGCTGCCGCGCCTGAAGGAATTCATCCTCCCGGCGGGAACGCGCGGCGCGGCGATCGCCCACGTCGGCCGCACGGTGGCGCGGCGCGCCGAACGCGCGGTCGTCGCGCTCGCTGCGACAGAGGCGGTCCGCGCCGAGGCGCGTCAGTTCCTCAATCGCCTGAGCGACCTGCTGTTCGTTCTCGCCCGTGTCCTCAACCGTGCCAATCTCGACGGCAAGGGCGGCGACGACGTCTACTGGAACAGCGAGCGGCTGGCCCGCAACGAAAGCGATCCGGGCTGATGCGGGCGCCGCCGATGTCAGGCCGGGGGGCGTTCGGCAACCCGGCGCGCGACGACCGCCTCGCTCAGCGTCTCGAGGATTCCGACCGAATCGCTCCAGCCGATGCACGCATCGGTGATGCTCTGGCCGTAGACGAGCGAGCCGGGATCGTCCTTGCCGGCGCTGAACTTCTGCGCCCCGCCCTTGAGGTGGCTTTCGACCATGACGCCGAAGATGCAGCGGCTGCCGGCGCGCAGCTGCGCGCCGATGTCGCGAGCGACCTCGATCTGCCGCAGGGGATCCTTGCCGCTGTTGGCGTGGCTGCAATCGACCATCAACCTGCACGGAAGCTTCGCCGCCTCGATCTCCTTGCAGGCCGCTGCGAGCGACGCGGCGTCGTAGTTCGGCGCCTTGCCGCCGCGCAGGATGACGTGGCAGTCGCGGTTGCCGCGCGTCTCGACGATCGCGACCTGGCCGTTCTTGTGCACCGAGAGAAAGTGGTGCGGCCGCGCCGCAGCAGTGATCGCGTCGATCGCGATCCGGATGTTGCCGTCGGTGCCGTTCTTGAAGCCGATCGGCGCCGAGAGGCCCGAAGCGAGCTCGCGGTGCACCTGGCTTTCCGTGGTGCGCGCGCCGATCGCGCCCCAGGCGATCAGGTCGCCCAGGTATTGCGGCGAGATCACATCGAGGAACTCGCTTCCCGCCGGCATGCCGAGGCGATTGATCTCGAGCAGCAGCTGCCGGCCGATGCGTAGGCCCTCGTCGATGCGATAGCTCTCGTCGAGGTAAGGGTCGTTGATGAGCCCCTTCCAGCCGACCGTCGTGCGCGGCTTTTCGAAATAGACGCGCATCACGATCTCGAGCGTGCCTGCGAAGCGATCCCGCTCGGCCTTGAGCTTCCTCGCGTACTCGACGGCGGCGATCGGGTCGTGGATCGAGCAAGGACCCATGATGACGAGGAGCCGGTCGTCGTCGCGCTGCATGATGCGGCGGATCGCGCCGCGCGTCGCGCCGACGAGCTGCTCGACCGGCGTGCCGGCGATCGGGAAGAAGCGGATCAGATGCTCCGGTGGAGGCAGCGGAACGACGTCCTTGATCCGCTGGTCGTCCGTCTGGCTGGTTCGCTCGCCGTGTGCATAGACACCCTCGGCGGCCGCGTGGCTTTTCGTCATGACGTCGGTTCCCTCGATAGCGTGGGTGCGGAGCAAAGAAAAACCGCCGGGGGTCGCCCGGCGGTTTTGGAGTTCGGTTTGCGCTGATCCTGTCTAGCGTCTAGCCTCTCCATCCGCCGGGCGGTGCGAGAACGCAAAATACGCAAAGAACCAGTTGCGCGAAAGCATGGGCGCCAATGTAGCACGGCGAATCGGCGCCGCGTCGGGGCAAGCAAGGAGACGTGCCATGGAACGAAGGAAAGTGTTGTCGGCAGGCGCCGTCACGGGCCTGGCCGCGATCGCGGGTTGTGCCAGCAACGCCCCGAGTCCGGGCGCGAGGCCCGTCTTCGCGGTCGCCCAACCGATGTTGCCGATCGCCGGCTCGAGCGACCTGTTTCCGGTGCGGCGCATCTACTGCATCGGCCGCAATTACGCGGCGCACGCGCGCGAGATGGGGTCGGACCCGAATCGCGAGCCGCCGTTCTTCTTCCAGAAACCTTCCGACGCCATCCAGAACGTCGCCCCCGGGACCGTGGCGGATCATCCGTATCCGTCGCTGACGAAGAATTA